>JAFGOM010000068.1 GCA_016926505.1 Methanospirillaceae archaeon | reverse complement strand
TATACGATGCTGATACACCCCGGGGACCTGGAACGAATCGAACAGGAGGCCAATTGTAATATTGCAAATCATATTGAGACCTATGAACAGTCGTATCGCCTGCGCAGGAAAGATGGGGAGTACCGCTGGTTTTATGATTACACGAAACTTGTTCGGGATGAATCTGACCGGCTCGAGAAGGTCCGCGGGTACCTGATTGATCAGACCCGGCAGAAAGAGTATGAGAACCTCCTTGTGCTTGAGCGCCAGCGTCTCGCAGATATCATCGAGGCAACACATCTCGGAACCTGGGAGTGGAACATACAGAGCGGAGAGATCACGATGAATGAACGGGGAGCCGGCATTATCGGGTACAGCCTGCAGGAGAAAGAACCAATAACGATTGAAACATGGAAACGTCTCATCCACCCCCAGGACAAACAAAAGAACGGTGAACTGCTCATGAAACATTTTCGTGGTGAACTTGACTATTATGTCTGTGAATATCGAATACAGCATAAGGATGGTCACTGGATCTGGATTCATAACCGGGGAAAGGTCAGTTCGTGGGTTAATGAAAAAGAACCCCTCATTATGCAGGGAACACTCCTGGATATCACCGGGCGAAAACAGGCAGAACTGGCACTTCGGGCAGCAAATAAAAAGCTGACCCTGCTTTCCGGGATTACCCGGCACGATATCGTAAACCAGATAATGGTCCAAAAAAATTACCTTGATCTCCTCGAGGAAGAGGCGGGCCGGTCACATTATATAGCAGGAATACGTGAGGCAGCAGAGACTATCGAGCGGCAGATCGCATTTACCAGGCAGTACGAAGAGCTTGGAACCCGGGATCCCCGGTGGCTCTCTCTTGATACAATGCTATCTGCAATCGATGATACCAGGATTCCGATTCAGTGTACATGCCATAATATCAGCATCTATGCTGACCCGATGCTTGAGAGGGTATTTTTTAATCTCTATGACAACACACTCCGCCATGCAGAGGAGACTGAACATATACGGGTCACATGCGAAAAGACACCATCCGGCCTTATCATTCATTGGGAGGACGGGGGGCCGGGAATCCCTGACGACCAGAAAGAGTTGATATTTGAGAGGGGATTTGGCAAAAATACCGGCCTTGGTCTCTTCCTGACCCGGGAGATCCTCTCTCTGACCGATATAACCATCTCTGAGAACGGGACCTATACAAAAGGAGCAGAGTTTGTGATACGTATTCCTGATGATAACTGGAAAGAGACAGAATCCTGATTATTATTCGTATGCCCTTTTTGATACCGTTGCCGGCAGGGAATTTTTTCGCATGGGAAAGAATCCTGCTGGTGCATTTTTAAAAAAGAAAAGAGGCAGGATTGGTTATTTTTGTTTGAGAAGTTCCATATATTTTTCAGGTTTTAGGACTAACCTTCCATACCGTCAGTAACGCGATTGTATCGTTATGGAGAGTAACATGAAACTTTCAGGAAGTCAGACAGAAAAAAACCTGCTCGGGGCATTCGCAGGAGAATCCCAGGCCAGGAACAGGTACCAGTTCTTTGCCAGTGTTGCAAAGAAGGAAGGATTTGAACAGATATCTGCCATTTTTACCGAGACTGCAGACAACGAGAAGGAACATGCAAAGTTGTTCTTTAAAGCTCTGGAAGGAGGAGAGGCAGAGATAACCGCATCGTTTCCGGCAGGAGTCATCGGAACAACGACTGAGAACCTCAAAGCGGCTGCAGAAGGAGAGAAACATGAATGGGGTATCTTATACCCTTCATTTGCCGAAACTGCAGAAAAAGAAGGATTTCCTGATATCGCCAGTATGTTCCGTCAGGTAGCAACGGTTGAAGCACATCATGAAGAACGGTACCGAACATTACTTCAAAATATCGAGAGCGGTGCAGTCTTTTCCCGTAAAACCGAGGTTTCGTGGAAGTGCAGAAATTGTGGTCATATCCATACCAGTGCAACTGCTCCTCTCGAATGCCCGGTCTGTGCCCATGCACAGAGTTATTTTGAACTGTGTTGTGCAAATTACTAAAACCGGGTTTTTCCTTTTTCGGATAAAGAACAGCAGGATTATTTATCCTTCGAATTGTGGTTTTAATAAAAACCACCGGCTATCTTCTTTTTTAGAATATCAGGTGGACTCAGGCAATTACCGTCAATACCCTGATACGTGTGCCCGTACCAATCTAGTACAAGACCATGAGTACAATCCTTGTCACCTATAAAACCCGGACAGCAACCACAGCAGAGATATCTCAGGCTATCGGGAATGAACTCACGTCCATGGGGCATGACATTTTTATCTCCCCGATACAGGAGGTATCATCCATTGAGAAGTATGATGCAATTGTTTTCGGAGCACCGGTCTACATGGGACATGTGGAAAAGGAACTCTTCTCGTTTGTAAAGAAGGAACAAGAACTCTTAAAAACCAGACCCATTGCAATCTTTATCGTAGGTATTGCCCCGGTTCTCCCGGATAAGACCGGAGTTTTAAACCTGCTTGACCAGATAAAAAAGACCTTATCCCCGATAAAACCGGTAACCGTGACGATGTTTGCAGGCAGACTGGAACGGGAAAAGGTATCGTTTGTAAAGAGAAAACTGATAGATTTCATGAAGGTTCCAACCGGGGACTTCAGGAACTGGGATGAGATACGGGCCTGGGCACAGAGTCTTCCGGCTCTTTTCTGGATCTGACCCGGGTACCCGGAATGGATCAGCAGTTACGTGGAAAGGTTTACAACCGGTCAGTTTATTCCTTTTTTGCCTGATATCAGGGGAGATGAAACCTGCATCTTCTCTTTTCGGGATCATTTATGGTACGGTTCATTCCGGTTAATCCGAAAAGCACGATAGAGCTGTTCCAACAACAGGAACCGTGCGACTTCATGAGAAAATGTCATTGGTGAGAGTGAGAGGAGCTCATCTGCCTCCTTTTTTACTTCCTCTGAGATACCATGCGGTCCGCCGATAATAAACACGATCTTATGGGGTCCGTCAAGAGAGAGGGATTTTAATCGCTCTGCAAAAGAGAGGCTGGAATACCTTTTTCCTGCCGGATCCAGTACCCAGACATAGGAACCACCGGGTATTTCCTTACTTATCCGTTCTCCTTCTCTCTTACATGACATCTTTTTCGCATCATCACGGGCATCACCACCCCGGTCATCAGGGATCTCGGTTATCGTGCAGGTCACGTATGGACGGATACGGGCTGAAAAATCACTGATACCCTCAAGAAGATATTTTTCCCTGACTTTCCCGACTGCCAGAATAGAGATCTGCATTATTCACTGCCCGGGGATGGTACATGAAGGGGAATATTCAATTCTGTCTCCCTACAACGGCTGGCATATTCACTTTTCTCATGATTACCCTGATATATCCTCCGGACCCTCACCCTTATGCATCCGTCCTGTCCTGTGACAGGACAGATAAGCCAGAGCAGAGAAAAGAGATTGGTCTCATCGTATCAGATTCCGTCCGGGTGTATCATACCAAAAGATCTACAGGAAATCCCTAAAAAATCTCGGCACCATCATCGATGGGTTCTTCAACCGGCTGACCAGAGAAGGCATCTATCTCCCTGACATGCTTCCCTTTTACCTGCCAGACCGGGAGATAGAGCGGTTGAATCTCAAGATGCACCCACTCGCTCGAAGGGATGATCCGTTTTTCTTCATACGTTATTGTCTCCCCGGTCACCTTCTTCATCCTGATGTCCCGGGAGAGATTATCGAGAAGATGATTCCTGATGAATTCCTGTGCATCCTCTTTTTTTACTGACGGTTCAAGGAGTGTAGCATCCTCTGGAATTTCACGCAGAACGATTGTCGCCGGATCGACATCAATAAACCGTCCTGTCAGACTGCTGCAGGCACCGGTACCAGACTCGTTAAATGTAACGACCTTACCTGCATAGACATCTTCCCCTTTGCAGGTAAACTGGTAGAACCAATAAGGCACAAACAATAAAACCACACGTGCTGATGCGTCCTTCTCTGCATGTATCTCATTCTCTGATATCCGTACAGGCAGGTGAGCGAGTCTGCGTGTATCCTTCTCTCCTTCGGTGGAATTCCCATTCTCATACCATGACTGTATCGAGAGATTTTTTGATTGGATTACGAGCTTTCTCTTTAAAATACCGGAAAGAACAGCCTGCCCTGCATATCTGGCAAAATCGTCAGGATACCAGACATTGCAACCCGGAGCAGATATGGTGCCTGAAAAAGTAACAACCAGTTTATTTGCTTTTGCCTCGGTCTCTTTCATCATAACCTGATATTGCTGCTTTGAAAAGACCGAAACCTCGGCAGGATCATCAGAACAGAGGATCAAAACAACATCATCCCCTAAGTACGCTGATAATGACAAGGGTGGATCAGCGTTGTTGACGGTATACCCTGCTGCACGAAATATATCTGATACTGCCTGAATTGCCCGCTCCCGAATCTTTTGATCCATCACTTACTGTTACCCTGTGACAAAGAACTATTTTTCGATTGCGATACGATATGATACCATGATGAGTGCACCCCTCAAATTTGTAAACCACCGGATCGAGGAGTATGCAATGCAGGTGACATTGGATCCGAAAACAGGGGCAGGAACGGTTGTCTATAATCTCTCACTCATCCATGAGAATGACTTTAGCCAGGCGATATCAGTTATCCGCGATACCTGCAGGGCAGGTATTGCACCAAGTCATCTTCTTGGAGTAAAAAAACCTGGTGAGATGATACATGATTACGTTATCCCGAAAGACAGGATCGGACTGATTACCATCTGCAGCACGACTCTTGACGGATTGCTTATCAGAAGAGGAATTCCTCTCAATCCAATCGGGGGCGGTGTGGTAGAGATCGTCCAGAACGTTCCACGGCGTTTTACGCATCTCATCAGGTATGACTGTACAACCATCGATCCGCTCCAGGTTCTTATATCTGAAAAGACGACATCCATCACAAAAGTAATGAATACCGGATCCGGCTGTGTTCTTGCAAATATCAGGGAGTGTCATATGGAAGCTGAACCGGTCATCGAGGAGATCTTAGATGAATTATCAGGAAGTATCTTCTCAGGGATTCTTGAGCTGGGACTTCCCAATACACCTTCATTGGGAGTAACCGTTAGTCCCCAGTACATAGGTATCGTAACTCTGGGTGGAACGAACCAGATGGCTGCGATCCGTGAAAGCGGCATTGAAATTGACATTCAGGCGATAAAAGGTATCATTGATATCAGGGAGCTTGATTCCATTGAAACCCTGTGAGATGTCTGAGATATTATCTCTGATACCAGGATTAGACCTGACTGGTTTCAATTTTTAATACCATATCGTACTGAACAACCCGGTACCCGGGCAGGACCGGATTTAAGTAAAGCGCGGAAAAAATAAAGATAAAAATACTGAGCAGATAATTCTGCAACGATTGATTCCATGACACCGCTACCTCTTTTGTACTATATCCATCACAGAAAGTTCCTGACACCGTCGTTTTTAAAAAGGAGAAAAAATAAGTAATCTCTATGAATACCTGGCAGGACCTCATAAAAACAAAGAAACCGGATCTCAGAAGAATTGAGGATATAAAAGACCTGCTTGCAGTCCCTGACTGTCCTTATGAGAAACCCTTATACGAGATGTACCGGGATCTCGCCCCTGATGAGAAGAGCCATGAATGGCTTTTGAAAAACACGATCCGGTATGACATTACCCGTATCCCTGCTACGACGCTCTGTGGTGAGTACGTCAAGACAAAAGGACATTATCATCCGTCTGCTCCCGGTGGCAGTTCGTATCCCGAGATCTATGAGGTTTTACATGGAATCGCGTGGTACCTTATCCAGAAGCAGGATCTCTCTTCAGTCCTGCTTATCAAGGCGAAAACCGGAGATAGTGTGATAATCCCTCCCGGTTACGGGCATGTTACCATAAACCCCGGAAAAGAGGACCTGGTGATGGCAAACCTCGTTTCTGACGAGTTTCAGAGTAGATACGGGACATATGAAACATTAAAGGGCGCAGCATATTACGTATTTGAGGACGGGACTATCAGGAAGAACCCGGCATATTCAGGTGTTTCACCCCTCAAAAAAATAAACGCAAATGATATACGCATCCCCGATACCCTGCCCCGGGGTTCGCTCATATCGTACATCGGTGATGAGAAACGCCTGTTATTTTTAAATAAACCTCATCTGTTCCCGGAATTAACAACCCTTATTCCATAAGTGAGGACGTTGGTTCCCGCTTATGTCTTCCGGCTTTAACCTTTGCCAGAACCGTCCGCTCGGTATCATTCTCCGGTACCCAGTGGTGCCTGATAAGATTGTGGAGTGCAGAATCAATCTCACGATACGAAAGTCCCAGTTCCTTCTCATCGGTCTGGCCTGCATATAACCCCGCGGTAGGCACTTTCTTTACAATCTCCCCGGGAACACCCAGTTCTTCTGCAAGAATACAGACATCTTCCTTAAACAGATGGAGTATCGGCTGAAAATCCGCTGCATTATCTCCGTACTTTGTACAGTAGGAGAGGAGGTACTCGGTTTGGTTCGAGGTACCACAGACCAGCAGATTATCCCGGTTGGCATAGTAATACAGGATAGTCATCCGTATTCGTGCCATCAGGTTACCAAGAAGATAGGGTGTTTCAACAAAACCCGGGAGATGATGATAGGTATCAATAAAGGATCCTATCGGCGTCTCAAGGAGCGGGATTCCAAGTCCGGTGCAAAGCGTACCAACATCAGTTCTATCCTGCCCGGAAGTAACATTACTTGGCATAAAAAGACCCCATACGCGGTCTGGCCCAACGGCACGGGAACAGAGGGTTGCAACAAGTGCTGAGTCTATTCCTCCTGAAATACCGATGATATACCCTTTTGCACCGGTACTTCTGAGATGTTCTGTAATTTTTGTCTCAATCTGGTTGATACGATCCTGGTTGAAGCGGTTCATTCTTATCTTACCTGATGGTGTGGGATACGGGAGTTGAGGATACAGAAAAAGCGAATCATCGTATCGTAACTCCCGTTCGGATTCAAATGCACGTTTCCTGCTGATATTGTGATATCATTGCAATCCGGTTTTTTCGTTCAGTATGTATGCAGTTGTATCCACTAAAAATTATACCCTTTTTTGTATCGCAAGAACGTCCAGCCCAAGGTTTTCGAATTCGTAACCGATAAACCGGGATAACCCGGAAACACAATACCAACCTATAACAATACCATGAACAAATATCAGAGGCATTCATAAACGAAAGAATCTCATCTGTATCTCAATCCTTCCTACCTGCCCGCACGATACTCATCAGTCATCTCCCGGATCAGGAACTGCAGAAGGATCCAGGGATCTATGGAATGCCATACTATCAGGGATCAGGTAGTCTGTATATCAATAAAGGAGGGCAAACATGGAAAAACCTCATGTATCTAAGAGAAGCGAGGATCTTCTGGAAGCAATACTCGAGATATCCAGTGAGAAAGGATATGCCAAATCACGGGATATTGCAGCCGCTCTGCAGATAACTCCTGCAACGGTTACCGACGGTTTTAAACGTCTCGCTGCCGCAGGCTTGGTACATTATGAGCCATACGGTGGCGTAACCCTGACAAAGAACGGAAATGTTATTGCCAAAAGGACACGGGAATGTCACCAGGTTATCCGCAGGCTTCTTCTCTATGCAGGTGTCGGAGAAGATATTGCAGACAGGGACGCCTGTATCATGGAACACGGACTCTCTCCTGAATCATATGAACAACTCAGGCGTGTTGTGCTCTTTCTTGAAGAATGTCTGAAAGATGAAGATATCATCCTGCTCTTTGAAAGAATCGTTTTTGAGGGCAGAAAAAAGACCTGATAGAACCCCCGCACATACCTCATCAAAATTGCATTTCTCACAAAAACCCTGAATATGGTACGAAAAATGTGATAGCACGGAAATTATTCAAAAAATCGTTTTTTCGTTATACATTCCGGTACGCACCTTTTGGTATTCGTATTACAAACCGTGCTCCTGATCCGGGTTCTCCATTCTCGATGATATCTATCCTGGTGATAGCAAGAACCTGGCGGATGAGGAACAATCCAAACCCGGTATTTTTACCATAACCGCGTTCGAAAATGAGCTCTTTTTCATGGGCGCTAATCCCCTCCCCATCATCTGTACAGATTAAAAGAAGATCCCCTTCCTGTTTTTCATATGAGAATGAGATTGTTTTTGTGGTTATTCCATGTCGTATTGAGTTCTCGATGAGATTGTAAAAGACTTTATAAAGCAGGGGATCTGCATAGATCTCAAGATTACCGGTATTAATAACGATTTGTACCGTTCCGTTATCAAGGGAATCTGCGACTTCCCTGATTAAAAGGGAGACCTGTTTCCATTCCGGGTTCTTGATGCCGATTGTCTGGTAATCACGGGTAAAGGTCACCTGACGTTCAATGGTTGATGCTATCTCCTGTGCATGCAACAGGTATGTTTCTATCTTTGAAATGTCAGATGAGCCTTGTGAGAGCTCAAGATAACCCGAGAGAGCGGTGAGCTGGTTTAAGACATCATGCCGGGTAATGCTTGAGAGGAGGTTTAACTTGGTATTAGCCTGCATCAATGCCTCAGATGCTCTCTTCTGCTCTGTGATATCCTCTAACGTCTCGATAGCACCAATCATCATCCCTTCGTCATCCCGGATCGGAGCGGCAGTAAAAAAGAGCCAGGTGCCGTTCTCGCCCAGTTCAGGAAAGAAATCGGTACCTTCGTATGCCCATTCCACAAACCGGGACTCGGTCACCTTATCGTTGTACAGGGTTGGAATCTCTGATTCAGCACCATCTACCAGCAGATCTGCAAGACATGGACGTTTTTTGTCATAAAACGCCCGCCAGTGCAGAGATGTTCCAATCACCTCTGATACCGGTATCCGGGTGCATTTCTCAAGTGCATGATTCCAGTAGATAATCCGGTGATTGTTATCTATTACAAACTGAGGAACCGGACAACCCTGAACAATCGAGTAAAGTCGTGCCTCATTCTCTCGTAATTTTATCTCCGCTTTCCTCTCTTCAGTGATATCATGGATAATAGAGTAGAGCAGGGGTCTCCCTTTGACCGGTATCGGTCCTGAGTATATCTCTACAAACCGCTTTTCTCCGGAAGAGAGGTAATGAGACGAGAAGAAGTGCTTTGCCGGCTCATGAATGGCATGGGAGAGATCGGCCCGGATCTTTGCTTCCGGTAACCGGTTTATGGATGAGAGGTTCAAACGGGTCAGAGTTGTATAGGAATACCCGTAAAACCGGGACGCAGCGGCATTTGCATCGGTGATATTGCCGGTATCCGGATCGATAAGAAGTGAGACAGAGTTATTTTCATAAAAAAGAGCACGGTACTGCTCTTCGCTCTCCCGTAATAAAAACTCGGTATTCTTCTGCCGGGTAATATCCTCGAGCGTCTCGATTGCCCCGATCACTTCGCCCTCTGAATTCCTGATAACCGCAGCAGTAAAGTTCAGCCAGACTCCGCCTGTTCCCATATGGGGAAAAAAGTCAATGGCCTCAAAGGCACCCTCTACAAGCCGGGATGGAGTATACTTACCCTTGTACCAGTCGGGTATCCGGGATACTTCTCCATCTACCAGAAGGTCTGCCATGCATGGTCTGGTTTCCGGGTAAAATGCCCTCCAGTGGTTACCGGTTCCAAGAACCTCTGATGCCGGTATTCCGCTGTACTTCTCGAGAGCCTCGTTCCAGAGGATAACATGATGATTTTTGTCGATGACAAACTGAGGGATGGGAGAACCATTAATATAGGCAATGAGCCGGCTTTTACTCTCATGTAGTTCGTCCCGGGTATCCTCAAGCTCATGAATCTTTTCCTTTAACTCTTCACCGGTTGCGAACAACTCCTGCATGGCAGCAGATAATTCCAACTCACGGGGAGAGGCCTCATCCATTCCCCTGAAGGTGCAGAGAATAAAAGGGGTATCCTTGTTTTTGCCTAAAAGAACCCTGATAAGTTCTGTATCATATAATCCAGGAACTTTCGGTTCAGAGATGATGAGATCGTATTTCTTATCCTGCATATACCCGATCGCATCTGTGATGGAACGTGCAAGGTCGATGTCAGGGAGACAGTCCCGGGTAAGAATAACCCTCGCAAGGTCAAGTAATGCAGGATTCTCATCAATATACAGGACTGATACCATACTCTTCCCTCTACAAAACCAGTGATGCTGCCATTTATCGCTTCATGAAATTATTGCTATCCAATGAGCGTTCATTTATCATGAAAAACTGGCATTCGGATAGTATGCTGTTCTGCTATATAAAATCAATGCCGGTTCTCTTTATTTTTTTCAAGCTCTACCGGGCATTATCTGACTGCAGGGTATTTGAATTCATAAAAACCTATTTGAATCATTTCGTCAGGTTCATGAAGCATGACAGGATAATAGTAACCATTCATAAAAGAGATGTATCAGTGAGAGCTTTTTTATGGTCGGGAAAACGCCAGGTGTTACTCAATCAAAAAAGGGTCCAGACCTGATATACAATACACATTATATAAGAAGGATCTATTTTTTATTCTGATAGGGGGGATGAAATTTATGCTCTTTAAATCCCGGTATCGTATACCTTCTGCTCCCCTCTGATCTTTGCATAATATGCAGGAAAGAGCTCCTCTTTCCCGGGAATTCGCAATGCTGCCCAGTATTCATCAATAAACTCAGTATCAACCAGCAGATCGATGTATCCCATCATGGCAGCAATCTTCTCTGCATCTGACCTCGTTTTTGACGAGAGGAGTGCTGCATACGCACCGGCAAGAGACCCGTTCCCTATCATATGAACCTCTGTTGCCGGCAGTTCAGGGAGGAGACCAAAGGATATCAGCTGATCAATCGATGAGAACGAGCCGAATGCTCCTGCCAGATACAGGTGCCTGATATCAGCCGGCCTGACACGGTACTTGTTGCAGAGAACGCTGATTGCACCAAGAATGGCTGCCTTGGTATCCATCAGGTATGCCATATCCCCGTAAGTGATGCAGATGTCACGAGCTGTTGCTGTTTTATCCCGGGAAACAAGAAGAAATTCCGGTCCATCCCTGCCTTCCCGAACGCCGGGGGTACCGGATACCAGCTTTCCTGAAAAATCAAGAATCCCTGCGGCAGCCATGGCAGCAGCAGCATCAATAACCCCTGACCCGCAGATACCGGCAGGCTTTCCCCCACCAATAACCGTGTATGATATCTCCCCTGTCTCCGGGTCTATCCTGACATGATCAACTGCTCCCATCATACCCCGCATTCCTGAAGAGAGACCACTTCCCTCAAATGCAGGTCCGCTTGCACAGGAGGGGGAGACAAGCCAGGAACCGTTACCAAGAATGATCTCCCCGTTTGTGCCCAGATCAATGAGAAGTGATATCTCTTCTGTACTGGTCAGACCTGATGCAAGAATATCACCAATCGCATCACCACCGACAAACCGGCTGACAGCAGGGAGACACCAGACATACGCACGGGAATGAGATTGTATCCCGGCAATCCCTGCCCGGAGAACGATTGGTTTTCTGTTGATCAGGGTATCGGTATACTCAAGGGGGCCGGGATCATATCCTGCAAGAAGATAGCACATCACCGTGTTTCCACCAACACAGATATCATACACCTCTTCTGATCTGATATTGCCGGTCGCAAGAAGGGAGGATATTACCTCGTTGATACTTGCCAGCGCTGCAGACTGTAGTTCAAATAGACCTTTCTCTTTTTTCCCGTGGGCAATCCTGCTGATTAGTTCCTCGCCATAGGTTATCTGCCGGTTGAGTGCAGATGCGGTCGCTATCATCTCACCGGTGGTAATGTCTGCGAGGATCCCTGCAACCGTGGTTGTCCCGAGATCGAGTGCAATACCATAATACCGGCCGGCACTTCCGTCATGAACCGCGATAACCTCTGTCTCTCCTGCCGATGATGTCATGACCGCGGTCAGCCTGCCGGTACGGGTACGGATTTCAGGCAGGAGATCCGGATGAATAGCAGGGCGTGTTCCGGTATCTCCCATACACCTGATAGAAGGTCCGAATATCGTCCCGTTCCCGGTGCTTATCACCTCGAGTTCACAACTCGATACCGATGGAGCACAACCTGAATTCAGCCATTCACCTGCGAGGAGAATCTGGGGATTTTCTATCCTGCTCTCGACCGGGATGGTTATCTCTGCATCAGAATGCACCCTTGTCCCGCAGGCAAGACGGTACCCCTTATCCCGCTCTTCTGCGGGAAGAGAGATCGTATGGTCCCTGAAATCCTCGGTATACTCACCGGAATTAAGAATTATCCGGCATTTACCACACAATCCTTTCCCGCCACAGACAGCACTGAAACGGATACCGGCCCTGTTGATTGCATCAAGAATAAGGGTTCCTGCAGGCACGGTGACCATCTTCTCAAGCGGGTGAAAAAGGATGGTTACCGGCTGGTCAGTCTTCATTATCCTTCGGCGGCCAGTGCTCCTTTATCATCTTCCCGATTCCTGATGAATCACGCGGGCCGACAAGAACCTGCCATCCGCTCGCATCCTCAGTCTCTCCTGATATTCGTGCAGCAAGACCGGGAATGATGAGATACCGGTGGCTGACCCGTGACTCTATCTCTGATTCCTGTACTGCCTCTGCGATCCTGTCTGCAGTCAGGTACCTCCCGGCAACTGCTGACTCAACCGAGAGGCCGGACGTATCGATAACAATAAGATACCCGTCAATCCGTGCCGATTTGATGTCTGACTCCACGGTAAAAAAGGTCAGGGCATAATTGGAAGTGATAAAAACAGGGGATTCCGGCCCCGGTTCTCCAAAAACCCGGAGACCGGGATCGACCGAGACCGGTCTTCTCGGATCGGTATAGATTCCGAACCGCCAGATAAGCTCGAGCAGCAGCACCCAGCCCTCGATGCTGTGCATAATAAGGAGATCTGCATACCGGGTAAGAAGCATCGCTGCCAGGCAGGCCTCGTTCCACCGGTTGATATCAGGTGAGAGTTCAATCCCGGTCCATACCGAGATCGGGGTCCCGAGGATTGGCAGTCCAAAGATCTGATCCATATCCTTACAGGCACTTCGCCTGATGGCAGAGAAATGGTAAATCGTTTCCTGCAGGCCGGTGCCGGGGAAGGTTCCCGGGTCAAGCACGATATCTTTGATTCCGTACTCAAGACATGTCCGTGCAAGGGATCTGAGAAGAACCATATCACCGGGTGCAGACACGACAAGGGGAGATGAAAATGAGAGGGCAAGGTCTGCCATCTCTTTCCAGTTCCGGCTGTCAGCTGATGCAATCAGTGGCCGCAACCCTGACGCAGCAGAAAGTCCCTCTGCCATTACTACCGGATCCGGGGAACAGAGGATGAGAGGAAGGTGAGAAATCCGGGTTATCGTTCGTATCGCATCAGCAAACCGTGCAGGTTCACCAGATACCGATCTGACCGCTATCGCATCCAGGGTAAGTTCCCTCCCGATGTAGGTGCAGGTAAACCCGGATATTTTTCTGACCCGCTCTTCTATCTCTTCAGGTGGAGAATCATCACTGATATCAATTGCGATAACGGTCGGACACTGGTAGGTAAACTCGTGACGGTATAACACATGCTCCCCCCCGATGCCGGCCTCGTGTCCCGGGGGGCCAAAGACAACTTTTCTGACCGGAGGGGCGAGTAGTTCTGATAATTTCGTATAACTCTCTGCATACTCAGGATCGTGGACCGGCGGACACGCATCAAGAGTGGTCTCTCCATTGACAACCCGGGTAGCAAATGCCATGCAGTTTGGATCCCCGCATTCCGTGCAGTTTGTACCGGGAAGCAGGGCATAGACATCGATAGGACTGATCTCTTTGATGGTCTTTTTTCTCTCTTGTTTCCCGTCCATATCAGATCCTCGCCCTCCTCCAGTCTGCCTGATCGGTCATGACCGGTTTTTCCGGATTTTCCTGTAACATCCAGCCGGATATCTCCCGCAACGTTCTGATTGCAAACGGATGCATCATCAGGAACAGATCAATTCCTGCAAGTGAGAGGATGGCTGCCGTTACCGACTCAAAGAGCGGACCACGTATCTCTGGTCTGCCAAAACCGGGTCCGAGATCCATCCAGGCCTCCCGGGCAGACCAGGCGTTGGTACAGGCAGAGATGGTCGGGTGCCTGAGTTCATCATCCCCCATGATTGCTGCCATCCGTGCCCGTTCATGAATAGAGAACGAGTATTCGAGTCCGTACCCGGGAGCAACTGTTGTAAGATCCATGAGGATCCGATCAGCAGGAAAGAACTGATACAGACGACGGTTAAGTTCTTTGGCACTGTTGAGATCCAGACCGGTAAACGCAAGCAGGCAGTGCCCGTATTTGTCTGCAGCCTTTGCGACCGGTTCCAGTGTCTTTTGTTCAGCCATATCGGTGGTAACCGAGTTTAAGACCAGGCGTTCACCTTCAGCCATCGCCGCTATCTCGATAAAGGTCTCGGCATCCTTCTTTGGATCCCCGCAGCCGCCGATAATGAGGGGAACTGATACTGCCTGCAGGACCTCTTCTACCGTCTTTGATGCTTCCTTAGGCG
This sequence comes from Methanospirillaceae archaeon, assembly GCA_016926505.1. Lineage (GTDB taxonomy): Archaea > Halobacteriota > Methanomicrobia > Methanomicrobiales > Methanospirillaceae > JAFGOM01. The sequence goes on along the minus strand of JAFGOM010000068.1, from coordinate 793 downwards.
ATGCATCTCCTAAAAGACGGTCTGTCGAGAGGAGATGGACGGTAACCATATCAGCACCGTTTTGTACATTTAACTCTGCCCAGGCTGCCGGATCATCGATTACCTCGCTGATATGGGATTTTAATGCACGCGGCATCGGGACCCGGGTGTCAAAGACATCAACAGAGATAACCGGAGGATGGGCAGGGGGGTTATCTGGGAAGGTATAGGGAGGAGAACCTGATCCCCCGATGGTAATCGTCCGATCCCTGCTTCCTCCCTCTGCCCGGGTCGCTCCAAGGATCACCTCGCGGATTGTGCAGGGATACTTTTCCGGGACCGGGTGAAACGATTCAGGAATGAGTGACGCGGGTTTTTTTCTTGCAGGGACGGACGGTGCCGGTTCTGCAGGATGCTGCATGAGTCCAGACGGGTACCCGCCGATGGGAAGGAAGAGCTCGAGCTCTTCAACGGCAAGTTCCACCCGCTCCAGTTCAATTCGCTTCCCGGATAGGAGAGAAAGGAGTTCCGGTCCGAGGCTTGCAAGAAGTTGTGATAATTCATTCCCGGGATCGGTCATAATTTACCCCCTGCCGTTTCTTTTTCATCGTTGGGAAGGATGATAACCTTCTCTGCATAAATGGTTGCATTCTTAAGGATTATCCTCACCCCCCCTGCCACGAGCGGGATTTCTCCTGCCGAGAAAACCGGTTTTCCTGTTGCAGGTGTAAACGTTTTTGGTATCGGCTCCGGTTTTTCCAGGGTGAATGTACCGGCGAGAGGGTGGTTGTGTGCGATAAGGAACTCCTGCAAT
>JAFGOM010000067.1 GCA_016926505.1 Methanospirillaceae archaeon | reverse complement strand
GGAGAATGAGAAGCGCCTGTCTCAGAGTGCACAGGAGGTATCGGAATGTCTCTCTGCCATTGCCAAAGGAGATCTGACGAAGGTGCCACATATCAATGACAATGATCCCCTGCAGGCAGTCAAGACAGATACCAGGACCTGTATTGATAATATTACTGCTCTGGTAAAAGATACCCGTGAACTGGCACAGGCAGCCATCAGCGGGAACCTTAAAACCCGGGCTGACCCTGATACGCATCTCGGTGATTACCAGATTATTATCAGGGAAGTGAATGGAACACTGGATGCATTTCATGCACCACTCGAAGAAGCGATGGCGGTATCAGATGAGTATGCCAGATGCAACTTTACCGCACGATTTCGTGAATCAATCCCGGTACAGGGAGACTTTATCCGGTTTAAAGAGTCGTTGAATCGGATCGGAATTGAGATATCAAAGGCGCTCTCCTCCATCGAGATTGAGATTATTGATCTCTCACGAAACGCAGATCTTGCCCAGGTCGGTGTTGATGATGTCAGCAAGGGTGCCCGTATCATTGCAGAGAACGCAGAACACGTCTCAGCAAATGCAGAACGGAGCAAGGAAGGGATAGAAATGGTGCTTCGGACTATGAACGAGATGAATACCACCGTCTCTGAGATCTCAACCGAATCTGAGGCTGCTGCACGCCTTACCTATGAAGCAAACAATCTTGCGAACCAGGGAACGGTAAATGCAAAGAACGCTGAGATAGGGATGCAGAGCATCACCAAGACATCATCCGAGGTCATGACGATCTTCCAGGAGATCAAGGGTCAGATGGACCAGATCGGTAAGATCATCGGACTGATACGGGATATTGCCAGTCAGACAAACCTGCTTGCGTTAAATGCTGCCATTGAGGCTGCACGGGCTGGGGAAGCAGGACGGGGATTTGCCGTGGTCGCATCAGAGGTGAAGTCACTGGCAGGAGAATCACGCAACTCTGCAGAACAGATAGAAGAGATGATAGGCGGGCTCCAGCAAAAGACCCAGGATGCTGCCAATGTTATGGCAAATGCTGAAAAAGCAGTTCTTGACGGGAACAATGCACTCTCAGATACCCTCCAGGTCTTTAACGGGCTGACGAAATCGGTTGAAGAGGTCAGCATCAAGATGGAGAATATCGCAAGCATCACCGAGGAACAGGCCGCTTCCTTTGAAGAGATAACCGCGAACGTTAACGAGATGAGTTCACTCGTGATAAAAACAACTGATGATGCCATGAACTCATCAGCCACAAGTGAAGAAGCCCTTGCCGTGGTTGATCAGATAACCACCATTATCAACAATATCAATACGGTCGTGGATAATGTATCAGAAGAGATGAAACGGTTTAAAATCGAGAAGAAAGAGGTGTAACCTTTTTTAAATCAAAATTTTCTCCTGCTCTCCTCTAACCCAGCCTGGTAAAAATCATAACAGACAGGAGAGGGGAAGAGAGAATAGTGTGTATGCAGGCCCCGTGTCTCTTTTCTTTTCCTCCCTATTTGTGTCCTCACTGCGTAATGGTTCTGCCGAGATCAAATGCTAAAAGATTGACATCGATGGTCTTTTTGGGTACAATTCTTTTGATGGCTTCTTTTAAGGACTCCTCTTTGAGCGGGATGAATGCTGATGCAGCTCCCAGCAAAACGATATTCTGGGTCAGAATATTCCCTGCTTCCTCTGCTATGGATGCTGCGTCAAGGGCATACAGACCTGAATCAGGAAGAGCAGCCAATAGCATTCCCTCGTCAGGCGGAGGGAAGTCCTGCATGTAAACCGATGTCGGGACGACAAAGGCACGATTGGAGACGATGATCCCTTTATCTTTAAGATAATGGAGTGCTCGTACCGTCTCGATGAGATCAAACGATATCAGGAGATCCGCAGCTCCTGCAGCAATTAACGGACCATACTCCTGCCCGATACGGATCTGGCTCTCAACCGATCCGCCACGCTGGGCCATTCCATGGGTCTCGGCACCTCTGACCGGCAGACCTTCAATGACACAGGCGACACCCAGAATATTGGAAGCAAGAATGGTGCCCTGACCCCCGATACCGACAATCATGATATCATACCGGTTCATAACCGTTCCTCCGGCCGTATTGCTCCTGATGGACAGATCTGTGAACAGATCCCGCATCCGCTGCATTGGTCATTGATATATGCTAATCCACTCGCTAGTTCGATCGCCGGACAACCATAGGCAATACAGATCTTACACCCGATACAGGAGCTGGTATCTACCCGGTACTTCTTTCTCTTTACCTTCTCTTTCCGTTCGATAATTACACAGGGCTGCTTTGCAATCACAACCCTGACTCCGCGAAGGTTCTTTACATACCGCAGAACCGATACAAACTGGGGATAGTCATTGGGACTGACCGTCTCGACGACCTGTACACCGCATGCCCGGCAGATGGCCTCAAGTGATACCGGGGGAGTCTGTACACCGGTAGCAGTAACTCCGGTTGCCGGGTTTGGCTGATGACCGGTCATTGCCGTTATCCGGTTATCAAGGATAACAACAACGATACTGGCACCATTGTAGACTGCATTAATGAGTCCCTGGATCCCGGTATGCAGAAACGTAGAGTCCCCGATCGTGCAGACTACATCGCGCTCCTCACCGGATAGAGATATCCCGCTTGCAATCGTGATTGACGCTCCCATGCAGATCGTGGTATCAACCGTCCCCTGCTGTATCCCTAAGGTGTAACATCCGATATCGCTCGGGAATATCCCGTCTTTGAAGACTTTCTTCATGGCATACATGGCAGCACGATGCATGCATCCGGCACAGAGGATCGGAGGTCTGACCGGGAGGGCGGTATGGGGAGGCCGGGGTGTGGCACCGGGCACGACAGGAATCCCTGTTTTTTCCAGGTAGGATATCACCTTTTCCGGAGAGAACTCACCCTCATACGGAACCTCACCATGCATCTTTCCATATACCTCCTGTCCGCAGGCAGCCTCACGGACCAGTCGCTCGATGACAGGTGCCAGTTCCTCAACAACGAGTATCTTTTCGTGCTTTTGGACAAATGAGGAGAGCCATTCCTCATCTACCGGGTAGGCACCGATCTGTGCATACGATACACCGGAAGGAAGCACCTCCCTGACATAAGACGCCGCTATCCCGCCGGCAATCACCGCAACCGTTCCGTGTATCTCGTACCGGTTATATCCCAGTTCAACAAGCCT
>JAFGOM010000007.1 GCA_016926505.1 Methanospirillaceae archaeon | reverse complement strand
TTTGAGGAGACCTTAAGATCGCGCCACCCGCGATCCGTTATAAATCCATAATCTCAGGTCACCCATGTCCCAGGTGTACGATTTCCTGCCAGGGAGAAGTCAAAACATATCAGATTCATCGGATATTCGCCCCGATTGTGTTAAACGGTAATTCTTCTGAATAATAATACTGACACTCCCAGAACCACTATCAAACCAATTCCAAGTCCTGCAATTTGATTGAACGGAATAATACCCACTGATATATCCCGGATGCCATCGATTGCAAAACTTAAGGGATTAATACGGGCTGGTATCACCAGCCAGTCAGGCATTTGATCATAGGGCATCAAAGCACTTGAGGTAAAAAAGAGAGGCATGCTAATCATTGCAGAAAAAGCAGCATAACTATCATGATCGCCAAGATAAAGGGCAATACTGCTTGAAATACAGGAGAACATCATCCCAAGAAGAAAGAGGAGAAGATAGGTAAATGCAATATCAGTTGGGGAATACAAATGGGCTCCGAGAAATAGTGATAAGACTAAGATGACAGTTGCCTGAACCATTCCCCTGAATGATACAAACAACACTTTTCCGAGAAGGAGAGTTTCCCGGGGAGCTGGTAGTGCTAAAAATTTATTGAAATACCCTAATATCTTATCAAAGAGGAGGAGAGCTCCACCCTGTAATGAAGTCATAAAGACGGTCATAACAAGGATGCCAGGGGTAATAAAATCTAGATAATTATCAGTAAACCGGATGGGAAGTGCCAGACCTACAAAAATAAGCCAGGCTGCAGGCATCATTAAGGAAGAGATAACTGATATCTTTCCTCTCTTCCAACGGGTTAAATCCCTCCAGAAGTACCAGATAACTTCTTTCATCCTCGTCTCCGAAGCATCGTTCTGAATTTATGGCCATTAAAACCATCAGGTTCTGAACGGTTTGTTATGAGTTTGAGGAAAACATCATCCAGAGAAGCAGATCGAAGTGATATCTCCCGGATTGTGTTCCCTGCAGTCTCAAGTTTTTTTCGGATTTCAGGTAGTTGATTCAGTCCATCTTCGGCTGAAAGGAGTATGGTATCTCCATCATTCCCGAGATAAGAAAAAATGTTCTCTTCGATCGGATGATAGTTCCCGGATATCCTGATAGATATGATATCCTGCGCAAAAGCATGTTTTAAATACTCAGGAGTGTTTATTGCAACGATCTGCCCTTTATCGATAATGGCAACCCTGTTACAGGCATGATCTGCTTCATCCATATAATGAGTGGTGACAAAAACAGTCATTCCATTCTTTTTCAGACGAGTAATATGTTCCCATATGTTTCTCCGGGCAGATACATCGAGACCAATGGTCGGTTCATCCAGAAATAGAACTTCAGGTTCATGGACAAGGGCCTGGGCAAGTTCGAGTCTTCTTCTCATCCCTCCTGAGTATGTTCTAACGATATCATCTGCTCGATCTGATAGTTCTAATATCCCAAGAACTTCATCGACCCTGTCTTTTGGACGGGTAACACCATACATTTTTGCGAAGAACCACACGTTTTCTCTACCTGTCAGTTTAATATCCACTGCCATATCCTGGGGAACATATGATATTTTTTCGCGAACTTGCATCTGTTGTTTGAAACACGAATAGCCACAGACTGTTGCGGTGCCGCTTGTTGGTTTTAACAGGGTTGTCAGCATTAGGACTGTTGTTGTTTTTCCGGATCCGTTTGGACCTAAAAGACCAAAAATTTCGTTTCCAATTAAAAGATTAAGACCATCAACTGCCTTTAAGGAACCAAATGAGCGTGACAATTGATGGGTCTCAATTACTGATTCAATCATGATAATGTCGCCGATAGTTGCATTGAGACCTGAAGATCATTTTGTATTATTCCTGATATCACCTGACTGGAGAGATCGGGAAGCCTGATGTAGGTCCCACCACTTTTATCAGCGATAAGATTGCAATAGCCAAGTCTGATTCCAAAGTTCTTTCTCTGAATCTCTTCAGTGTCGATAACAATCAGTTTACAATTTAGTTCTGCCAAATCTGAAGCCGCAAAACCGATTTCTTCTTTGATTGATCTCCCGTTACCAACATTTGCCCTTCCATCTGATATCAGGATGAGAAGGGGAATGAGACCTGGATACTTTCTTTTCTCATGGACAATGGTATCGGCTGCCTTGTTCAGGGCGGCGGAAAGAGGTGTTTTTCCTCCGGTTGGTATCTCCCCGAGACGTTTATAGGCAAGATCAATACTTGATGTAAATGGAAGGACAAGATCGGCCTGATTCCCCTTAAATGTTATCATGCCAACCCGGTCACGAAACCGGTAGGAATCTTCAAGGAGAGAAAAAATTGCTCCCTTTGCAGCTTCCATCCGTTTCATGGCTCCCATTGAACCCGATGCATCGACGACAAACAGGATTGCGGTAGCAGTCTTACTCATCCTTTTTTTTTCAAGAATCTCATCAGGACGTATTATAACAGCCATGTCCTCATGCATTCTTTGGACTTGAAAGGGTGCGACAGATCGGATTGTGGCATCAAGGGCAATATCACTAGTTTTTGGATTTTTTTGAGTACCGATATACTGTCCTCTATGTTTACTTTCATCTGTTTTCATCCGTCTGCCGGGAGCATACCGTTCTTTCATGGTCTTTGGAATCTGGTCTCTGATGCGTGCCGGATCAGCAGGCATACCAATTGCAAATACCATCTCCTGAGACGCTCCTCCTCCTTTTCCTCCTTTTTCTGTTCCATTGGATTGATCCCGATCCTGATTTGTGGTTTCTTGTGGAAAAGGTTCAGTATCAGTTCCTGATTCCTGGGATTCAGGAGGTTTTTCCCGGGAATCAGGTTCATCATTCATGAGATCATCCAGCCTGTCTTTGTCGATTTTCGGTTCTTCAAAAGGTCTTTTTCGCATCCGATGAGGAAGAGCAAGTTCAATTGCTTCACGAAGGTCATTTTCATTGACCTCTTTTCTCCCTTCAAAGGCAGCAATGGTTTTGGCAGTTCTGATGATGGTAATCTCTGCACGGTGGGTCTTAACGCCGAGTTCGATACAGATATCGACTGTTTTTTTCTTATATGTGTCTGAAATCGAAGTTTTTGGAAGAAACTTTTTTGCCTGGATAATCTTCTTTGTTACTGCATTCTGTTCTTTTTGATATTTTTTCCTGAAATGGTCAGGGTTTTTAAGAAATTCTTCAGCTACATCAATGATGGATATTCTGGCGTTTGGATCATCAAGTGCTTCAACCGTAACCTGGAGACCGAACCTGTCAAGAAGCTGAGGTCTTAATTCCCCTTCCTCAGGGTTCATTGTTCCGATAAGGATAAACCGTGCCGGATGCGAGAAGGATATTCCTTCCCGTTCCACGGTATTTACTCCCATTGCAGCAGCATCCAAAAGTACGTCGACGACATGGTCATCCAGAAGATTAACCTCATCAATATACAGGATTCCTCTGTTCGCTTCGGCAAGAATCCCGGGTTCAAGGGCTTTGATCCCCTCTTTAAGCGCCCTCTCGATATCTATGGTTCCAACGACCCGGTCTTCGGTTGCCCCTAACGGAAGATTAACTACCCTGACCTGTCTTGTGAGTGGTTCGGGATGTATTCCTTTGGTAGAAAGGTCCTGGCAATAGTCACAGAGCTCCTGTTGTAATGCAGGATCACAGGAGAATGGACATCCCGGGACGACCTCTAACATAGGGAGGATCTCGGCAAGGGCCCGGACAGCTGAAGATTTTGCCGTTCCTTTCTCACCCCTGATGAGAACACCCCCGATTGATGGATTGATTGCATTCATAAGGAGTGCTTTTTTCATCATCTCCTGACCAACAATCGCGGTGAAGGGGAGCAGGGGTTTTTTCAGGTGATGAGACACTATTTCCCTCCCCTCATATGTCCAATCTTTTCTTTCCAGCCAGAAACATCATTCATAGTGTATATGTCAATAGATCCACCCTGTACTGGTGCTGTCTGACCATCCATTTTATCTTCCATCCATCCCTCTACCATCAGGTATGCTTCTTTTACTCCCTCAATAACTTCCGGATCTGCCTGCCACACACCACGTTCATGGGCTTCTAACAAACGTCTTCCGATCTCTTCAAGTGCATAGGGATTATTTTCCTCAAAGAAATCCCTGTTCTCTTGATCAAGAAGGAATGTCCGGGCAATATCATCAAAGATCCAGTCATTGACCTGACCCGTTGTTGCATCCCACCCGTATACTCTCCCAATCCTTCTGCAAAGTTCACTTGCACCTGAATACCCATGTTCTTTTAACCCATCAATATATTTCGGATTGAGTAGTTTTGTCCTGACAACCCGGGTTAATTCCTCGGCAAGTGTTCTTACTTCCACCTGATCAGGATCACGGGTGTCACCATAATATGTGGCAATTTTCTCTCCTTTCACAGTTTCTGCTGCAATTGTCATCCCCCCGTGTGTCCCGAAATAACAGCAGCATCCAAGAAGGTCATATTCGTCACTTACGGTTTTATTAAAGGTGACATCAACTGTTTTTAACTGGGCGATGAGATCATCATGGGACGGTTTTCCATACACTCCCCTTCCATATCCATACCCGTTCCATGCAATATAGATATCAGCAAGTTCCGTCTCTTTCTCCCATGCTGATGCATACAGAGCAAGATTTACGCCCATGCCGTAGGTTCCTGCCCGGCTACCAAAAATGCGTGGCATATGATTTTTGTTACCATTCTCATGCTTTTTAATGTAATTAAGTTCATCAGGTTCATTGAGCTCTGCAACCTTTGCAATGGCATCATCAAGGAGTTCGATGCAGTTATAGAAGCAGTCCCGGAGAATTCCTGAAGATCTCACGCTAATGTCAATTCGTGGCCTGTGTAAGGTTGAAAGAGGAATAATCTTCAACCCGGTTACCCGTCCCTGTTTCCAGACAGGTTCAACTCCAAGGAGATGGAGTAACTTTCCAAATGTTTCTCCATCTGCCCACATGATGTCTGAAGCCATCCAGTATACTGCCACTGTTTCCGGATATCTTCCTTCTTCGGTAAGGTACTTCTCAAGAAGTACTTCTCCTAGTTTTCGTCCGACCCGGAATGCACCTTCTGTCGGGACTGAGAATGGATCCAGGCTGTAGAAATTTCTCCCTGTGGGGAGGATGTCAGTTCTTCCCCTGCTTATGAGGCCCGAGGGTCCCGGTTCAATGTAGGCACCTGAAAGTCCTCTTAGCAGAGCAGTATGCTCGTCAGATGCATCGATTAGACTGGCCAATTCCAGGATTTTTTCAGAGACTACAAAAAGAAGAGGGGAGTTAGGTTTTTTCAGGTATTCTTTTAAGGCAATTTCTGCAGCATGGGATGGCTCCTCTCCCTCCAGAAGGGCATTAGTAAACTGTGCACCTGATTCGTCGAGCATTTTTAAGAGAGCGAACTCCCCGGATTTTGGAACCATGTCGAGCCCCATGAGATCGATCATCAGTTTTCGCAATTCCTGGTTGAACCGAAGCAGACCGGTAATAAAGAGGGCCTTTTTCTCTCCGGTGGGCATGGATCCGAAAATATGCATTCCCTGGGGGATCTGGGAGTTGTAGATCCTGGTGAGTGATTCGTGGGCTGCAGTAATCACCTCATCCATCCCCCCTCCGCTTTCCTGGATTCGTTTCAGACCAATCTCATCTTCGAGTTTTGCCTTACGTATTAAGTCGATGATAACATGTTCGAGTGCATGGGCCCGAGCGGGATCAAAACCGTTTGCTTTTTTGTATTCATCGATTCGGTCTGCAAGTTCGGCAAGTTCTCCATAGAGTCCGCTTTCGGTCATAATAGACTGGAGATGGCCGATAAGGGTTGATGGTGTCCGGCGTTTTGCAATGGTTCCTTCAGGAGGATTGTCGGTATTGTAAATATAGAGAAAGGGAATGGGGGGAAGTACTGCATCAGGGAGGCAGGATTCAGAGAGTACTACCGATTTTCCCGGGAGGAATTCAAGTGTACCATGGGTCCCGACGTGTATGATGGCATCTGCCTGGAATTCTCTGGCCAGGTACTGATACGTAGCAAGATAGTGATAGGGTGGTGGAATTTCCGGATCATGTAGAATTTTGCATACCTGTCCGTCACACCGGGCACCGGCACACCCCCGCTTTGGTTGAGTCATGACGAGGGCATTTCCATAAGAAATTCCTGTGATAACCAGTTTTCCATCAGATACCATTCCTGCCGGAACCCCGTCTTTTTCTTCACCGGGTGGATTGCCCCATGTTTCTCGTAACTGATCCTGAAGTGTCTGGGTTAATGAGTCAAACCAGGGTTTATACGTATCAGGTCCGATAAGGGCAAGTGCTCCTCCCTTGGATATGATCTCAGTAACCGATGTCCATCGAAATTCTGACACTGCTTTTTTGTCAAGGATGGTGGTGATAAGTTCCTTTCCGTCTGCCGGAGGAGAAACCGTATATCCTTCCTGTTTCATCACCTGAAGGATCTGTGCAACCGACTCAAGGGAATCAAGATGTGCTGCAGTTCCCACGGTTGCTTCTATAGAAGCACAGGGCGAATTGTTTAAAATGAATGCTATTTTTCGTTCTGCTGGTGGCTTTCTCTGGAGCTTTATCCATCCATGAATCAGGGTTGCCAGATGGTTGATACGTTCGGGAATTGGATCATGCCATTCGGTCTCTCCCATAATGGTATCATCAGGAGATTTTACCCCGATTGGTATCATGCTGGTCATTCCCATGAATTCGGGGACAACGATGGTCCATCCGGTTTCTGCTGCAGTAAGGCCGGCACTATCAGTTATCCATTCATCGAGGGTGCGGTTATAGATGATAACCGGATGGATTACTGGGACATCAAGTTCTCTTAATCCTTTGACCGTCTCTTTCTGGTTACGTGACAGAGTGACTGATTGCAGATTAATAAGCAGGTCGATTCGACCCTTGAAATAGTCCATGAGGACTTCTGCTCCGGACCGGGCTCTTAAGTCTTCATCACCGGTTCCGATACAAAATACAGGGATGACATCATGATCCTGTTCAAGCCTGTGAATAAGGGCATCAACGACTTTAAGATCCCTGTTTGCCCAATAAAGCCTGTAGAATAGAATGCCAATTGTTGAATCGTGTTTTTTTCCCCGCCATTTCAGATATTCTGTCGGTGAGATAAAGACTTCTTCAGAATCCGGGTGATATATTCCTTCCCAGACTGCAGGTTCAGGATTCTCGTAGGCAATATCCTCGTGCAACACCTCTGCCCGAAGGTACCTGATGAGGTTGTAAAAATTCTTCTCTCCCCCATAAATGTAATAGGCACAGGCAGTTACTGCTACCGGGACAGGAACGGTTGTTGCCGATAAACCCTCCTGGTCAAACCCGATCGGTACTACTGGAAGATCTTTCGGAATCTGATCGATAATATCGTCCCAGACCGGGTCTGCGGAAGGATGAATAAGAAGGAGGTCAGCGTCAGTAAGGTCTGCTATGGCAGCCCGAAGGTTTTTTTCGTTTTGTATTGCGGTACTGGTATAGAATGCATGCAAAAGTCCCTGTGTTTCGCATGCCTGTTGTAAGAGGGGGAGTTCACCACCCCAGATAATTCCTGTAATTTTCATATTACGCTCCGTATGCTGCTGAAACCGGGATGATGTGTGGAATTCCGCCATCTGAGCTGATCCAGGCATCCACGTTGTAGACATCCCTGATAAGAGCCGGGTCGAGGATCTCCTGTGGGGGTCCAATTTTAACCACCTGGTGATTATTGATAATAATTACCTTGCTACAGTATCGCATGGCAAGGGTCAGATCATGGACTGCCATAACTGCAGATATGCCATTATCATGGACAAGTTGTGTGAGGACATCCATGACCTCCAGCTGGTGGTAGAGATCGAGGTTTGCTGTTGGTTCATCCAGGAGAAGGATAGATGGCTGTTGTGCAATGGCCCGTGCAATCAGGGCTTTTTGCCGTTCTCCCCCGCTAATCTCAAACATGTCCCGTTCTGCAAGTGGTAATAATCCCAATTTATCCATGACGTTTTCGACAATTCGAATATCTTCTCCCGATACTCCCCAGGTGATGTACGGGCGTCTTCCCATCAGTACTGCATCAAAGACTGTTCGTGCAATTTTTCCGTAAATGGACTGAGGTACGTAGCCTATTTGTTGAGCCCGCGTTTGGGGTGGGATTGCGGCGAGATCGATGTCATCCAGTTGTACTGAACCTTGCGGGATGAGGATATGACCGAGACATTTCAGGAGTGTTGTTTTTCCGCATCCGTTCTTTCCACAGAGTCCTACGAATTCTCCAGGTTTTATTTCCAGAGAAATATCTGATATCACGGGTTTTTCCCGGTATGCATAGGATAGGTGTTTTGCTGTTAGAGTTACCAATATTCCCGCCTCACTTTCATAAATAAATAACCAAAGAAAGGAATTCCAATAAATGCCGTCATTATTCCAACCGGAACGATCTGGTTTGGGATGATACTTCGAGAGAGGATATCTGCACCGGTCAGGAGAATTGCACCAACCAGTCCGGATACCGGTAGGAGGTATCGCATATCAGAACCTATTACCATCCGGGAGATATGAGGGGCAACCAGGCCGATAAACCCGATTGTTCCCGTAAAACAGATAATCCCTGCAGTAATAACCGATACAATTCCCATGCACAGTGCCCGGGTTCTGTCTGCAAGAACACCAAGCCCCTTTGCGATCTCGTCACCTTCTGCAAGTGCGTTGATATCCCAGGACCGCCAGAGAAGATACGGGACGGTACAGATTATGATGAAAAACAGTACACCTGTTTTTTCCCAGTTTGTTCGCGAGAGACTCCCGAATGTCCAGAACACAATTTCCTGATTATGTTCTGCCGATGCAAAGAACTGGAGGAAAGAGGTCATGGCAGAGAAGAGATACATAACAAGGATTCCGGCAAGAACCATCGTCTCTGCAGTCATTCCGCGATGTTTTGCAAGGAGATAAATACCAAAGGTGGCTACCAGGGTAAAGACAAACGCATTGATGACGATGAAGCTATCACTCCAAAGGCTTATCCCTGCTCCGATCAGGATTGCAACCGAGGCTCCAAAGGCTGCTGCTGAAGAGATACCTAAGGTAAAGGGGCTTGCCAGTGGATTTCTCAAAATTCCCTGCATGACAGCACCACAGACTGCAAGCCCAAACCCGGCACAAACTCCAAAAAGAACCCGGTGAAGTCGGAGACCTAATACTACGGCTTCTTCGAAGGTTCCTGACTGGTTGTGAGTAATCCCGGCAATGATGGTTTCTGCGACCTGTGCAGGTGTCAGACCCGCAGAGCCGATGGTGACTGAGATACAGGCCAGTACCAGGAGGAGGAGGATGAGAACTGTCATGAATAACAGTCGCCTGCCTCTACCCTTGAGATAGATGGCGTTCAGGGTATCCGGGGCAGGTGATGATGATAGATCAGGGATAGACAAATCCCCCCTGTCGTGCCGGATCAAAATCCAGGTGCTGGAATCGGTCCAGGTATTCCTGGTGAGTGGCTAGAGGATCGATATCAGTGAATAATTCAGGGTAGAACCATTTTGCCAGGTACTGCAGTCCTATGAAATGGGACGCCGAGCCAAAAACGTCGCTGTTGATGATATGTACTGAATTGTTCTGAACGGCAGGAAGCGTATCCCATCCGACCCGGGAAAACAGGGATTCATATTCCGGAACCAGATCTGATGAATCCGGATCATTATATCCTCCAACTTTAGAATCACCGGCTCCAACCTGTTTAATTATTACTTCAGGCTGGAGCTTAAGGATAGCTTCTGGATCTATTGCCGGATATGGGTTTGGTGCATCTGCAAAGATATTTTTTCCACCAGCAAAGGTAACTTTTTCATGGTATCCTGATCCCGGAGCTGCAGATTTATATGGATACCAACTCTCAAAATAAACAGGAATTCTGCTTTCTTCTGGAATCATCTCTATTCTTTCTTGTATCGTACCCATCACTGATGAATAGAAAGCAAGAAATTCTGCCGCTTCAGGTTCTTTTCCAAAAATCTTCCCTACTTTTTCAACTTCTTCCTGATATACTTCCGGTTTGAAGAGATCAAACCGAAAAATTCGCACGGTTGGATCAAATGACTCAATTTGATCTTCAATGGCCTGAACTGAGTCCTGACTTATTGTTGCATAGATGATAACAGTATCAGGGTTGGTTTTCATAAGGGCTTCGATATCCGGAGACCAGATTGTACCCACGTTTTGGGTTTTTTGATATTCAGGGAAAAAAACCGTATCATCATAGGTGTTAATTGATACCGCAACAATCACGTCAGTAACATTCAGGGATCGGAGGGTCTCCAGAGTACTTCCATCAAATGAAGCAAGTCGTCTGACTGGCCGGTCCATAATTATTGTCCTGTTTAATGTATCAGTTATGATCAGGGTAGTTCCGTTCCAATATTGATATATCCAGGCTGCATCACTGAGATCCTGCGGGATAGAATTACTCTCCTCCAGGTGATCCAGGATTTTTACTGTGATTTCTGCTGATGATATCTGATTGTCATTGTTAATATCACCGGGAAGGGAAGCTACTCCTGGGGCAACTAAAATGAGAAGAATTAGACTTACCAGTATTATTTGCTTCATAATTTCCTCCTTTCAATAGCAAAATACCCTGTCATTGCCATAAGAAGAGAGATGAATGTTAGTAAAGAAGAAAAACCCGGGGTTGATGGTTGATTTTCTAAGGGGAGCGTTTTATCTGAATCCTCAATAGTATCGGTTACGGTAACTATACCGCTGTTCAGTTGAATGAGTGGAAGAGGTATTGTTTTTTTATAAGGATAATCGACAATTTCGCCGGTTATTGTCCCTGGTTGATCACCTTCTATTATTATTGAGAAAGGCTCTGGAGAAGTCAGGGCCAGATATAAGGTATTAGTGTCTGTGTTGTAACGAACCTGTGAAGGGGGTAATGTAGAAGAAATGTAGCTCAATCCAGTTGGGATTGAGATAGTAATCCCTGATGGAGTGTCAAGGGAAGACTCTTCTGGGAAGAATTTAAGGTTATAATCCCAGCCTTTTTCTGAAGGCGCTGCAGAATAATCAAGTTGAATTGTTGCGGATACAGGGGTAAGAGTAAATAGAAAAGATACAGAAAGGATGAGATAATAGATCAGAATCATTTTTCTTTTCTCAAACATATCGTACTAAATGATAGATTAAATATTAAGAATATCGATTTGTTATTACTATATGATCTTTATAATTATCAAATAAAATTTATTAGATTGAATTTTTATTTAAAGCAGAAAATTATTTTATCTTATATGAATTCATGAATTTTCCGTATCTTTTGAGAGTACAGTTCTTTTTATCTGTTCTTTGATTTTTTAGTAAATTATCATTTGGACAAAAAAGTTAGAATTGAAATCGCCCTTCCCTTTTAAGATAAGTATCAATAAGAACCTAAAAAGGAAAATTTGGTATCCTCTCCAAAAAAACCCTAACCCCTCCGGTATGAATGTCCCTTCGAATTCATGCCAAAATAATACCTGAATCAACCATATCC
>JAFGOM010000066.1 GCA_016926505.1 Methanospirillaceae archaeon | reverse complement strand
GTATCTGTATCCAGTGCATGCTCAACTTTTATAATCCCCGTAAAAATATTCTCACCCGTTGGTTTACCATTGAATACTCGTACTGGTATGATTATTATCTTCAGGGGTTGGATAAAGTTCATGCCCCGATCCCTCTTGGAGGAACCAGTAATCACTTCAGGGCAGGTCCCCTTAAGGATATCGGAGCGTGGGATCCCTACAATGTAACCGAGGATGCTGATCTTGGGATGCGTATCGCACGGAGAGGATACACGACCGGCATCCTGAATTCTCATACCTATGAGGAGGCAGTGAGTAAACCGGGATCCTGGATAAAGCAGCGATCACGCTGGGTGAAGGGGTTTATTGTGACCTGGTTTGTACATATGCGACACCCGGTCAGAGTAATCCGGGATATCGGTCTAAAGAAGTTTCTCCTCTTTCAACTCACTTTTGGCGGTAATTTCTACATGCCGCTCTGCAATCCTCTCCTGTGGCTTGTTTTTATCCTGGGATTTATAATTCCGTCATTCTTTTACTCATGGTTTGATTTCTGGCCCTTTGCTGCAATTGCGGTATTTAATCTCTTAATCGGGAATATTGTATATCTGACCCTTGCTTTGACAGCCACCATGAAAGAGAAACAGTATGATCTCCTCCTCCTCTCGCTGTTCTCACCGTTATACTGGGTTCTTATCAGTATCGGCGCCTGGAAAGGACTGCTCCAGCTCTTTGTTCAGCCCTATAAATGGGAGAAGACCGATCATGGTGATACGTTCCTGGATAAGGATCGAATCGAGAATGCCCGTTCACAGGATATTGCCCGCCCGGTGACCGAGATCATTGTTGAGGATCCGATCATCCGGAATGGTACTACCACAGTTCCTCTTTACCAGGTTGGAATATCAATCCTCCTCACGGTGGTACTCGTTCTGGCAGTAGCAATTCTCTTTGGTGTTATTGAGTACGAACCGATAAGCAGTCATGTATCCCTTGATTCGATACCGGGACTTCCTCAGGCACTTGCTCCATTTTCAGAGGATAGTACCCGGTCATTTTTCAACAGAGGAGCCATTCCCCTTCCTTTGTCACAAAGGCGGGTTTTTGAGGGGGAAGAGTCCGGATCAGGCGGGATTCAGTCTCTCTATCCTTACCAGTCCCTTCCCGATGGAATCGTAATTAAGAGAGAAAGGACAGGCAATGATCCTATCCTTGTCTATTTCGGGCAACCCCTGACCGGCACGGCAACCGGGTATGAGATCTCAATCCGGTATCCTGATGAAACCTATATGGAATCATCAGAAATTATTCCTCCCCGTGTGATAACCGTCCCGGCCCGGAGTGATCCGGTTTCTCTTTCCATTCACAAGCAGTACCAGTCAGGAGCGAAGGTACCCCTATTTATGGGAGATATCTGAAATATCATCTGGTAACCTGTTAAGGAGATTTCATGAAAATCTCCTATTATGGCAGGTAATATGTTTTTATCCCTCATACGTTCAATTTTTTACCGGATTGCATCCAATACAAAGTCCGCATGAATTTTCAGTAAAGGGGTCAGTGAGATTATAGAGATAGATCGCCTGTTCACTATTTCCTGTCTCGCTAAGGACTCCGGCAAGTGCCCGTGTAAATTCGGTATTTGAAGGTTCGAGATTTCTGGCACGATTCAGGAGAGCCCCGGCATCCTCATAATTGCCAGTCTGTACGGCACTCTGTCCTGCATAATACCATCCCCATGCATTACAGGGATTTTTATAGAGCGATAAATTGAGGTACATGAGAGCATCAGCATACCGTGTCAGGTTGTACAGGCATGTTCCCTTGGTGTAGTATGCCCAGGTATTTGAGGGATCCAGTTCATATGCCCGTGTCAGGTACGGGAGAGCATACGTGCACTGTCCTGTCCTGGCAAGGATGTTACCGCGGTGATAGTATGCCCAAGCGTTGCCAGGGTCGAGGAGAATTGCCCGATCTAAGTTGCATGCTGCTTCATCAAACCTCCCCAGTTCAAAGAGTGATAGTCCCCGATAGTACCAGGCTTCTGCATAGAGGGGATCGAGCTGAATTGCCCGCGTGAGATCATCTATCGCTTTTTCGTATTCCCGGGAGTCATAATTGAGTACTCCGCGGAAATAATAGGGTTCCGGGACCCGGGGATCTGCTGCTATCGCTGCGGTAATGGCGATCATGTCCCGTGTTTCCGGTGATATTTTTGTAAGGATGGCATTTCTCTCTGCAATAAACCGTTCTTCTGTGGGAGATAATTCAAGCGCATGGGTGACATATCGCAATGCCTCTTCTTCTTCTCCCATTGCATGCAGGCTGACGGCTCCTTGATACCAGGCGGGAGCAAAGCAGGGATCCTGAGCAATACTCATATTTATTGGTAAAATGGCCTCTCTCTCCTTCTTTAGGGTATTGAGGAGAGAGCCGTAGCGGTATAAAACAAAGGAATTTGGTTTTTCTTTTTTTATTGCTTCCTGATATTGTAAAAGGGCGTCATTAGTTTTATTCCGGGCTTCATAGATGTATGCCATCTCTGTATTGATCCCGGAATTGTTTGGATCCAGTTGCCGGGCTTTCTCTAAAGCAATAAGAGCCTGTGAATATAATTCCAGTTCCCGAAAGGTGCTGCCTTTAAAGAAGTATGCCCATGCGTTATTCCGGTCAATTCTCGTGGCCTCTTCAAAGAAGGGGAGTGCTGCTTTGAACTCACCCCGGTCATAGAGTATTCTTCCTGCATTAAATTGTGACCATGAATCATTGGGATTTAGGAGAATCGCCTGGATTGCCGGGAGATATGACTGTTGAAAGGCAGAAACAGTACTGTTTTGCTGGGATCTGAAATATGCCTCAGGATGAAGTGGGTTTTGTAACAGTACTTCACGATAATCATCCTGGGCTGCGTCTTTTTCTCCTATCAGTTCATAGGCATCTGCCCGGATAAGATAGGCATCAGGATGATGAGGGTTTAAGGCTATTGACTGATTGGCACTGGCAATCGCCTCTTTGTAACTTCCAAGCTGCAGATAGAGATTCGCGATGTAGTTCCAGACAAGAGGATCTCTCGGTTTTTTGGATAAAAGGTCTTCTAACACCTGAGTAATCATCTCAAGATCGTCGCTTTCCAGGGAAAGTCCGAGATCTGACAGGGTAACCTGCTCGTATGCACAGACCGGTGAGATAAGAGTAAAAAGAATGATTACAGCAATACGCTCCCAGTTCGGATTCATACCACTACTCTGCAGTGGAATATGTTAAACGTTTCTTTACAGAAATAGATTTATCTTCATATTCTGGATAAACTGATAATATCTACAGAGATTTCCGGCTGGTTTATCTGAAAATGATAAAACGCATCGTTGAATGGCAGAAATACGAGGCTGCTGCTAAACAGGTTAATGCATATGAATTAAACCATAGATAGCGCGAGGGAGGAATTCAATCAATGAGGAATGAGGCAATCAAAACAACAAAAACAGGATATAACACTGATAAAGGAAAATAACTGACGATAAAGAGAGAAGAAGATTTAGTATCTTCTCCGGTTGCCACCAAAGCCGCCACTGTTAAAATCACGGCGTGGCTGCATGGGACGTGCTTCGTCAATGCGAAGGTTGCGCCCTTCAAAGACAGTCTCGTTTAATCCATCCATTGCAGACTGCGCTTCTTCGGAAGATCCCATCTCGACAAATCCGAATCCTTTCTGTTCGATGATCTTCACACTCTCTACTTCGCCGTACTTTGAGAATAAATCTCCAAGCTGGGCTTCATTAACGGAATACGTCAGATTTCCGACGTATAATCTCTTTCCTTCCATAATACGTTCACTTATTTTTTAACATCGCGGGTTGCCTATAACTTGAGAGATTATATGCCACCGTATTACCGAAAACAGCCTGAAAACTTTAACCTTCGTAAAGATGGAAATCGTTTAAAAAGTCTTTTTCACAATACTATCGGATGTGTATATTATATCAATCGTTTCACTATAAATATGTTCCCCAGAATCCCCTGACACCGGCAGTATGTCAAATACCGGCCCCGGATCGATTCAATATTGCATGCCTGACACCGGACAGCAGAACCGGCAGCAGAACCGGCAGCAGTTTGAAACCTTGATGGATACCCGGATCCGGAAAGAGAGGATAGTGGCAGAAAGATCATCTCTGCACCGGTTTTGTTATTCCGACTGTTTCCGGGCAGAAATGCCGTATCACCTGGCAGTAGTAACAAAATCTTTATACCGGAAAACCGGAATTCCTCTGCAATATGCAGGCGAAATAAATATTTCAACAGGTCTATTAACCATAATGCCTGATTTTTTTTGGTTCCTGTCACTCCCATAGATACTTCCCTTCTGCCAGCGTATAGTTTAGGATGGAGTTGATGAGATAAGTACTGTTCATACTTCCAAAGGACCGGTTCAGGATGAGCCAATCCGTGTCCGGCTACCAAGAAAGAATGCTGGTGAACAGTTTGCCTGTGCAGAATTGATGCTTGGAGCATACCATATCAGGGTAAAGTGCTCAGATGGTGTCACCCGTCTTGGAAGAATTAAAGGGAAGATAAAGAAGAGAGCATGGATTCGTGAAGGGGATATTGTAATTGTTACTCCGTGGAGTTTTCAGGATGATAAATGCGATATCTCATACCGGTACACTCCGCCTCAGAAGGACTGGTTACGAAGGAACCAGTATCTGAAGTAAAACTTTTTTGGAAAGGCTGACTCCTGTCAGGATTTCTTTTGCAAACGCGATACTGAAAGAACCAATCCGGTCAGCTGACATCATTTTCACCGGGTCAATTCCCTTTCATTCTCTCTTTATTGCACGGTAAAACAGTGCACAGAATACCAAAGGCTTCTTAACCCCGATTCCTTACCGGTTTTTTATTCCAAAGACAGGAGGATTCTCTTTATGTCTCTTATCATGAACCATCATCTGATACGAATATCTGCAGGAATAATCGTTTGGCTTTTTCTCTCTTAGGTATCTCCTGCTCTCTTCAGGAACAAAAATATTGGGAAAGAAATCCCAGACCCTCATAAAAATTCAGCACTTCTTCGTTTTCATATGTCACGAGGGCCCGCTTTTTCTCTACCCCTCTGTAATTCAGCCGGTATAAGGCATGACTGCCCAGTTCGCTTCCGATTCCCTTCTGTCGATAAGAATCGATAACAAAGAGCGAATCCAGCTCACCTGTATTATCTGCTGATATTGATGCAATGCAGTACCCGATATCAGTTCCACGGACAGTACCCCGTGCGATCTCTATTCTGAAATTTCCCCCTTCTGATTTGCTTTTTTATCTCATCCATCCGTTCCTTAAAGGATAGCTTCTGAATATGATCAAAGAACCCCGGATTTTTCATCCTGATATGCGTTCTCAATGCAATCCATAAGGGTTTTATTCGTGCGCACTGATGCTCGGGAACTATCCGGTATTCTATCTCATCCATTCCGAAACCCTGTTTTTTCTCTCATATCACCCATTGCACATAAAAAAATAGTCTTTGTATCCAACGATCCATTTCACATATCTCTGACTCCTTTTACTATCCTGAAAAAAATCTTAAAACCCGAATTATGTAACAATAAAAAAGAAGAGAGAATTAATCCCGCTTGTGCCTTATTCCGGCTTGCGGAAATTCTCTCTCTTTCTCTCTCTTTTTTTCGAACGGTCAGAGTCTGTCTTATCCAATCTTCTTTATATTTCCCGGAAACAAAACCCATAGGTACCATGAATGACCTGATTGTCTGTCCGAAATGTGGTAAAAAGAGCGTTACAATTCAGAACCCGGATCAGTACGAGTACTGGCTTACCTGCTCAGAATGTGATTACTTCCAGGGAATAAGTACTGATGAGTGGCACAAAATTCATAACAGTCCTCATCTTGTAGATAAATTACGCAAACTCTATGAGAAGGAACATAAAAAGAGTGAGACACAGAATCATGATCTCCCTTCCTGTATCCTCTGTAAAAAGGCTCATAAAGGGAAAACCGGACCATTGGGAAAGATCTGTACGACCTGCTGGTATAAGGTCGGTATACTCATCTTTGTTCTGATGGTTATTATATCGTACTCTATCTGGATCTTCGTATTATAGGATATCTTTATTTTTTGTCTTTTTCTCATACATCCTGCTTTTTTCATTTTTTTTAGATCCGGGAAAAAAATCCCGGATGATGCTATGATTTTTTCGTTTCAGAAATGGAATCGTGATGACAGATCAGGAAGAAAAGCTGAATTTTTAGCTTGAGGTAACTACATCTTATTATAATATCCCTGTTACCCGGTATCCAAAATAAAAACTAATATACTCATGCTCTCAACGTAATTACTGTACCATAAAGAGAGGAGGGTTGGATGAAGATTGAGGTCTTAAAGGATATCAAGAAAACAGAAGAAGAGTACAAAAAGATGATCAGTGAGGCAGAAGCGGCACGTGTAAAGGCACTGGCTGATGCCCAGCTCGAGGGTGACAATCTGATTCAGAAAGCAAACGCAGACGCCGAAGAGTATAAGAAGAAATGTATCGCTGACGCAAAATCCACGGCAGCTTCCCGGTACGATGCAATACTGAAGAAAGGCAGGGCAGAAGCTACTGTTCTTGAGCAGAAAGGCAGGCAAAATCTTGACAAGGCTGTCGGGATGCTTGTTAACAAGTTTAAGGAGCAGCTTCATGTTCAATCCTAAACAGATGAGCAGGTTGCTTATCGTTGCTTCAAAAGAACATTTAGATCCCGTTATTGCAGAATTATACCGGCATCATGTCTTTCATATCGAGGATTTTGTTGAGGGTGCCAACGAGGATATCAAAGGGGTAAAGATCGGCAATCCAAGCAAGGGAGCCGACGTTCTCTCAACAGACCTTGTCCGGGTCCGTTCGATAGCATCCACCTTTGAGGTAAAACCAGAGAATGGAAAGGGTCTGCAAAAAATGCAGAACTCCGACATCCGTGGACGAATCCAGGAGGAGCTTCCAAAAATTGCAAAGGAGGTCGAGGAACTCTTAAGCAGGCGGGCACACCTGGATTCTTCAATGAAGGAGTATGAACAGAGAATTGAGCTCTTACAGCCTTTTGTTAATTCTCCGGTACCTATTGATATGCTTTATGGTTACGATTCGGTAAGCATCATCGCAGGAACGTATCCCGGCACCGTAACCCTTGATGTTCCCCACGAGGAGTACAAAGAGACTCTCAAAGGCACAACAACAACGATCCTTGCAATCAGAAACTCTGATCTCCCAGATGTTGAGAAGAAACTTCTGGATGCATCTTTTCATAGAATTCCGATTCCTGAAGAGGAGGGATCACCCCAGGAACTCATCTACCGGTATGAGCAGGAGATTGCCTCACTGCAGAAGAGCATGGATGAGGTATCTGACGATCTCGCTGATATTAAAGAGAAGCAGAAAGAATTCCTTCTTGCATCTGAAGAACTCCTGAGTGCAGATCTGGAAAAGGCAGAAGCGCCGCTTTTATTTGCAACAACCGAACATGCATTTGCAATTGAAGGCTGGGTACCTGCTGAAAACAATGTTGCATTACAGGAAGATATACAGAAGGTAACCGGAGGGAACGTCCTTTTATCAGAACTTGATATTGATGATCCCAATAACGGACCCCCTGTCGAGTACAACAATCCTGATTTTGCACACCCGACCGAATTATTTATGGACGTCTACTCGCGTCCCAAATATACTGAAGTTGACCCAAGCATGATTATGGCTGTTGTATATCCCATCATGTTTGGTCTGATTCTTGGTGATGTCGGGTATGGTCTGATACTGCTTGTTCTGTGTTTTGGCCTCCGTTCGTTTTTAACAGGAAAGGCGGGGAATCAGCTTCTCAAAGTATTGCGCAACTGCAGTATCAGCAGCATCTTTTTTGGGATAGTCTTCTCTGAATTCTTTGGGTTCTCGTTACCCTGGCATCCATTATGGCTGTCCCGTCACTTAAATATCGGTGCAGGACCTGAAGCTCATGCAGTCGCAGAAGTATCACACATCCCGGAATTAATCATAATTTCAATCTGGATAGGACTGCTTCACATTACACTCGGGCGTCTTTTGGGAGCGAGAAATGCAGCAAAGATGGATCATGGTCATCACCGTCAGCTTGCTATCTATGCAAACATCGGCTGGATAATGGTGATGTGGGGAATTGTCTTTTTAATCTGGTCGATCTTCCCGATTCCGTTCATGATCGATCTATCAGGTTTTCCGGCAATGGTGGCTGGATTAAACGCAGCATCAATTGCAGGTGCACTCATTCTCATTGTGGGAATTATATTCATAGCACGGGAGAATGTCCTTGACCTGATGGAGATTCCAACGATTATTAGTAATGTCCTTTCGTATACCCGTCTGATTGCCGTTGGTCTCTCATCGGTTGCGATTGCTATGGTGACCAATTATATCTCAATCGGGATGATAATTGAACCAAATTTTGAGTTGAGCATTTTAGGAATTATATTCCTGGTCGTCGGTATTATTGTATTCCTTATCGGACATACAATAAATACGGCATTAGGTATTTTAGGCGGTGGGTTACATCCCCTTCGTCTGCATTATGTTGAGTTCTTCACCAAGTTTTATCGCGGTGGAGGAAAGATATACCATCCGTTTGGAAAAGCAAGAAAATTAACAGAAATTGAGTAAATTAGGAGAAATGAAATATGGCATCTGGAGCAGAAACAATGGCAGTTGAAGTAGCAGCACAGAATCTTGAAGCAATGGCCGCAAGCGCCGCAGGTCTAAAGGCAATTGGTGCAGGTCTTGCAGTTGGTCTGACCGGTATCGGGTCAGGGCTTGGTGAGATGAGTATAGGAGCAGCTGCAGTCGGTGCAGTCGCAGAGGATAAAGAGATGTTCGGTCTTGCACTGCTTTTTACCGTCCTTCCTGAAACAATTGTCATCTTTGGTCTTGTGGTTGCACTTCTTCTCCTGTTCTCCTGAATTTAAGGGGATAAAATATGGGACTGGAAGCAGTCATAGCAGAGATACAGGAGAAAGGCCGGGCTGAGGCTAAAGTCATTGCAGACGATGCTGATGCCAGGGTCAGAACGATCCTGGATACAGCGAATGAGAAATCCAACGAGATCCGGACTGTTGCGCAGGAAGAGATTTTAAAGACTGTCTCTCACCTGATAACCCAGGAGGAGGCAGCAGGAGGACTGATCGTAAAACGTGAAGTACTGAATGCAAAGAAAGAACTTCTTGACGAAGTTTTTTCCCAAACACTGGAACAGATACGTGGATTTGACAACAGTCTTCATAAAAAGATCATTACCTCACTCCTTGATACGGCAAAACAGGAGATATCCGGCGGAACAGTCTACAGTAATGAACGGGATAAACCCGTTCTTACAGAAATTCTGGCCCAGCCTGTCTATGCAGATTACACCTGTGGCTCTGCTATTGATATTGATGGTGGTATTATTGTCGAGAGCAAAGATGGTCTGTACAAATTAGACTATACGTACAAAACATTCCTGAATACCATATGGGAATCCGGATTAAAGGATGCGTCTGACATTCTGTTTGGATAACAAGGGAAATATTCATGATACAGAATAGCAGCGGTTCGGCACCGTATATCTATGTAAGCACACGGCTTCGGGTACGAAAAGCCAAACTGCTCCCTCCAGAAGAGTATCAGCGTATGCTCAATATGAGCCTCCCTGAGATTATCAGACTGATTGGGGAGACTGAGTATCAGAAGGAAGTTGATGAACTCGGTGCTTCTTTTGAAGGGATTGATCTCATAGAGACGGCTCTTTCCTGGAATCTTGCAAAAGAATTTCGGAATGTTATTGAGATAGCCCCGGGATCACTCAAAGAATTTACGAAAGCGTATCTCCGGAGATGGGATATTTATAATGTACTAACTATTCTCCGTGGAAAGATGCAGGGTGTTGCCCCACATAAGATAAAAGAGGTTCTGATACCGGCAAGTTCCCTTGACCGGTTCGCTCTGGATCGTCTCGTGGCAGAAGAGTCAAATGAGCGTATTATTGACGCTCTCAAATCTGAGAAGATTTATAAAGTGCTCATTTCAGAATACCCGGATGCACTTGCATCCGGTTCTTTTGCACGAATGGAGAATGAATTATACAAAGATATGTACAAGGAGTTTCTCACGATTGCCCGGCGCGGGGTAAAAGGGGGAAATCAGTTCTTAAAGTATGTCCAGCTTGACATTGATATCACCAATATCAAGACCCTGTTTAGACTGAGACAGGATGGCTTTGAGGAAGATGCCCGATCCATGATAATTCAGGGTGGAACCTTTACTCCTGATGAGATACAGCAGATGAATCAGATGGGTTCACAAAATGAAGTTATTGATGCACTGATTGCACGCATCAGAGCAAAACCGCTCCTGAGTGTTCTAGAGGATTTTCGTGGTGAAAAACCCTATTATGAAGTGGATATCGGGCTTACAAAGACCCAGATTGAACAAATGGAGCGTTTATCAAAGATTAACCCGTTCTCAATTCATCCGATTCTTGTCTACCTGGAGAAGAAGAAGTACGAAGTGTTAAATCTTCGTGCGCTTGCCCGCGGAAAAGAGTCAAAACTCCCGAGCGATATCATCCGGAAGTACCTGGTGGTCTAAATGGAGATTGCAGTAATAGGTAACAGTGAGTTCATCCTCGGGTTTCGTCTTGCCGGTATCAACAGGATATATGCAGCTGATACTCTTGAAAAACTGGTCATGCATATTACGCATGTCCTTGAAGATCCCGAGGTGGGAATTCTCGTGCTCTCGTCTCATGACATGGCACGGGTTCCACAACGGCTCCAGATTACCCTTGAGGAGTCTGTACAGCCCACCGTCATTGCTCTTGGAGAGGAAGAAGGCGGTATCTCAATGCGGGAGAGAATAAAACGATCAGTGGGTGTTGATTTGTGGAAGTAAAACAGAAAAAAGGAATCTTGAAGAGAATTGCAGGGCCGGTTGTCACTGCAGTGAACCTTGATGCTCATATGTATGACGTGGTCAAGGTCGGCGACGAACAGTTGATGGGTGAGGTCATCAAGATCACGGGTGATAATGTTATCATCCAGGTCTATGAAGATACATCAGGTATCAAACCCG
The DNA here is from genome assembly GCA_016926505.1 of Methanospirillaceae archaeon. Classification (GTDB taxonomy): domain Archaea; phylum Halobacteriota; class Methanomicrobia; order Methanomicrobiales; family Methanospirillaceae; genus JAFGOM01. Next base: position 10,417 of record JAFGOM010000066.1, on the reverse strand, counting down.
GAGAACCGGTTGAGAACACCGGTCTTTCGCTCTCTGTAGAGCTCGGTCCGGGACTCCTGACCAGTATCTACGATGGTATCCAGCGGCCGCTTCAGGTTCTCGTAGAGAAGATGGGTAACTTCATTGAACGTGGAGTTACTGCTCCCGGTCTGTCTCATGATAAGAAATGGGACTTTAAACCGGTTGTAAAGACAGGGGACCATATCGGTCCGGGAACTATCATCGGTGAGGTGGTCGAGACCAACATCGTGCATAAGATCATGGTTCCGCCAGCAATCGGATCCGGCACGGTAAAGGAGATACAATCAGGTTCCTTTACGATAGACGAAGTCATCTGTGTTCTGGATACCGGGGCAGAGATAACTATGCTTCAGAAGTGGCCGGTTCGTGTTCCCAGACCGGTTACCGAGAAATTAAACCCTGATATCCCTCTCATCACCGGTCAGCGGATCTTAGACGGACTCTTTCCGATTGCAAAAGGGGGAACCGCAGCCATTCCCGGGCCTTTCGGGAGCGGCAAGACGGTCACCCAGCAGGCTCTCGCGAAATGGTCTGATGCTGAGATCGTCGTTTACATCGGTTGTGGAGAGCGTGGAAACGAGATGACAGAGGTTCTTACCGAGTTTCCCGAGCTTGAGGATCCCAAGACCGGGCGACCCCTCATGGAGAGGACTGTTCTTATCGCAAATACCTCAAACATGCCGGTCGCTGCCCGTGAAGCTTCTGTATATACCGGAATCACCATCGCAGAGTACTTCCGTGATATGGGATACGATGTTTCACTCATGGCGGATTCGACATCCCGATGGGCAGAAGCAATGCGTGAGATCTCATCCCGTCTTGAGGAGATGCCTGGAGAAGAGGGATACCCTGCATACCTTGCCGCACGGCTGTCTGAGTTTTATGAGCGTGCTGGTCGTGTCCATACACTGAACAAAGATTATGGATCGGTCACGGTTATCGGTGCGGTATCTCCCCCGGGTGGAGACTTCTCAGAGCCGGTTACCCAGAATACCCTGCGTATCGTGAAGTGTTTCTGGGCTCTCGATGCCAAGTTATCACAACGCCGTCACTTCCCGGCAATCAACTGGCTTGATTCCTACTCGTTATATCTCGAAACCCTTGGGCCCTATTATGATCAGGAAGTATCTCCTGACTGGAACAAGTTGCGTTCATGGGCAATGGGTGTTCTGCAAAAAGAAGCGGAATTACAGGAGATAGTACAACTCGTTGGTTCCGATGCACTGCCTGACGAAGAACAGGTTACCATCGAGGTAGCCCGAATGCTTCGTGAGATATTCCTCCAGCAGAATGCCTTTGATCCGGTAGATACTTTCTGTGACATGGACAAACAGTTTGCCATCATGAAGGCCATCAAGCAGTACTCTGACCAGGCATATGCGGCACAGAAAGCCGGTGTCATGACACCCCAGATCATCGGGCTGAAAGCGAAGAACGATCTTCCACAGATCAAGTTTATCAAGGATTACAAGCCTGAGCTTGACCGGATTCTTGCATCGGTCGAGACTGAATTTATCAAACTCAGGGAGGCGGTTTAGATGAAGGAGTATAAGACAGTAACCCAGATAGCCGGCCCCCTTGTCTTTGTCGAAAAGACCGAACCGGTCGGGTATCAGGAGCTGGTAAACCTTGTTCTTTATGACGGTACAGAGAAGCGTGGCCAGGTTCTTGACACCTCTGATGATATCGTAGTGGTGCAGGTCTTTGAGACGACTACCGGTATCGGGAAGGATACCGGGATCCGGTTTACCGGTGAGACGATCAAGATGCCGGTCGGCAGGGATATGCTCGGTCGTATCCTGTCAGGAGCAGGAAAGCCGAAAGACGGTGGACCTGATATCGTACCAGAGAAGCGCCTTGAGATAACCGGGGCTGCAATCAATCCCTGGGCCCGTGGATCCCCGCGCCAGTTCATCCAGACCGGTATCTCTACGATAGATGCAACGAATACCCTTGTACGTGGTCAGAAACTTCCGATCTTCTCGGGATCCGGTCTGCCTCACAACGAGATCGCTCTCCAGATTGCACGACAGGCAAAAGTGCCGGGATCTGACGAACCGTTCGCGGTTGTCTTTGCTGCAATGGGTATCACGAAAGAGGAAGAGAATCAGTTCATGGCTGATTTTGAGAGGACCGGTGCTCTGGAACATGCCGTGGTCTTCTTAAACCTTGCAGATGACCCGGCTGTTGAGCGAATTATCACACCCCGGCTGGCTCTGACTACTGCAGAATACCTTGCATTTGAGCTGGATTATCATGTTCTGGTTATCCTTACCGATATGACCAATTATTGTGAGGCACTTCGTCAGATTGGTGCTGCACGTGAAGAAGTTCCCGGTCGTCGCGGGTATCCCGGGTACATGTATACCGACCTTGCATCCATCTATGAGCGTGCCGGTATTATCAAGGGCAAAACCGGCTCTGTGACGCAGCTCTCGATCCTTACCATGCCAGGAGATGACATTACCCATCCCATTCCTGATCTTTCAGGATACATCACCGAAGGACAGATCGTGGTGAACCGTGATCTGCACCGGAAAGGAATTTATCCCCCTATTAATGTTCTTCCCTCCCTCTCACGTCTCATGAACCTCGGTATCGGGAAAGGATTTACCCGTGAGGATCATAAGAAGGTCTCTGACCAGATGTATGCAGGATATGCAGAGGGTGTGGATCTCCGGGGTCTTGTTGCTATTGTTGGAAAGGATGCATTGTCAGATCGTGACCGTGGTTTCCTTGAGTTTGCCGATCTCTTTGAGAACCGGTTTGTGAGACAGGGTCATGATGAGGACCGAACAATCGCAGAGTCACTTGATCTCGGTTGGGATCTGCTTTCGAATCTGCCTGAAGAGCAGCTGGTCAGGATTGATCGCGAGACGATTGAGAAGTACCATCCCAAGTACAGGAAAGCCAGTACAGGTGCGTGAAGGTCCGTGGCGCTCAAAGATATCAAACCAACCCGGTCTGAGCTGATAAACATCAAGAAGAAGATCAAGCTCAGCCAGAATGGTTACAAAATCCTTAAAATGAAGCGCGATGGACTGATTCTTGAATTTTTCAAGGTGCTTGGACAGGCGAAGGACAGTCGTGGTGCCCTCCTTGTGAAATATGCAAGGGCCCAGGAGATGATGGCAATTGCAAACACGGTGGAGGGTTCCATCAAGGTAAAGGCTGCTGCTTTATCTGTCCAGGAAAAACCAGACATCACGCTCAGAAACAAGAATGTCATGGGTGTTGTTGTCCCAAAGATTGACTCCAACAAAGTCAGGAAAGGGATTGCAGACCGGGGATATGGAATACTTGGAACCAGCCCGGTGATGGATGAAGTTGCGACGTCCTTTGAGGAGCTCGTCGAGGCGATAATCGAGAGTGCAGAGATCGAGACTACCATGAAACGTCTCTTAAATGAGATTGAAGGAACAAAGAGACGTGTCAATGCACTGGAATTTAAGGTAATCCCTGAACTTTCGGAAGCACGGGATTTCATCAAGATGCGGCTTGATGAGATGGAACGTGAGGAGCTCTTCCGTCTGAAGCGGATTAAGGCCAGGAACGAATCTTAAATCTTTTTTTCTCTCGTTTTTTAGCAGATAACAGGGTTTCTTCTCATACCATTGAGCCGGAAATTAATTCTGAAAATATGACAGGAAGTGTGACAAAAAAGAGAACTGGTTCGTTCACTCCCTGATGAATATCTATTTCCATCTCCGAAAGGAACCTATTACGTATTGTTTAGTGGTTTAACAGGAACCTGACCACCAGGATCCCGACCCGGTACCGGTGTAACAGCATACCAGACCCACGAGCTGAGATTTATCTTATGGCGATTCAGACTATTGACACGATTAAACCAGCCGGAAAAACAGTGCTTTTAAGAGTTGATTTTAACTCTCCCATGGATCCACAGGCTGGAATGATCCTTGATGATAAACGGTTCCGGGAGCATCTTCGGACCATCCGTGCTCTAAAAGAATCCCGGTGTATCATCGTGACTCACCAGAGCAGACCCGGGAAGAAAGATTTCACTCCGCTCAAAGCTCATGCTGAACGGCTCAGTAACCTGCTTGGTTTCCCGGTAACCTATATTGATGATATATTTGGCACGCATGCCCACAGTGCCGTACGCTCCATGGTTCCCGGTGAAGTTCTGATGCTTGAGAATGTACGGTTTAATGCAGAGGAAAATCTGATTTTAAACGGGCCTGAAGCGGCGAAAACCATTCTCATTAACCGCCTTGCCCGGATGGCTGATATCTTTGTCAACGATGCGTTCGGAACAGCCCATCGTTCCCAGCCGACCATGGTCGGACTGCCGGAAGTGATGCCGAGTGCAGCAGGTCTTCTCATGAAAGATGAGATAGAGGCCCTTTCACGGGTCTTCTCTGATGCGCCCCGGCCGGTGATGTTTATCTTAGGGGGCACCAAGGTCGATGACTCAATATCGGTTGCCGAGCATGTTTTAGCTGAAGGGTTTGCAGATTCTGTTCTTATGACCGGAGTTGTGGCAAATATTTTTCTTGCTGCAAGCGGATACGATATCGGAGTCCCTTCCCGTGATCACATCACCACGCTGGGATATGATTCCCTTATCCCGAAAGCCGGTGAATTAATAGCGCGGTTTTTGGATTCGATCCTTCTACCGTCCCACGTCGCTGTCAAAAAAGATGGTGCACGCGCTGAGTTTCTGGTATCAGAGATCCCTGTTGATTGCCCGGTTCTTGATATCGGTGTTGAATCGGTTGCACCCCTCCTCGATACGATAGCGTCATCGGGTACGGTTGTCTTAAACGGCCCTGCAGGTCTTTTTGAGGATCCGGATTTCTCTCTTGGGACGTATGATATCATCAAGGCAGCATCAGGTGCTGCATTTTCGGTGGTCGGTGGTGGACACACCGCAGCAGTCATTGAGAAGATAGGATACAATGCACGGTTTTCTCATATCTCAACCGGTGGTGGTGCCTGTATTGCATTTCTCACCGGAAAACCGCTTCCTGCCATCGCAGCTCTTGAGAAGAGCAGTGAGAAGTATTTCGGATTTGTACATTAAAATCACGAGGCATAAACCAGACTGTGCTTTTGAGAAATCATGACAACAACCTTCAATATTCTTCTTATTGATCCCGATTCCGTCCTGTATGATCTCGTTTCTGAGTGTGTTGCAGATCTTCATTCTGTTTCGTTATCGGTTGTGATGAACGGGGACGAGGGATTTCAGATAATGAAGGCAGGTTCGTTTCATGCGCTGATAACTGATTATAGTCTGTCAGATATCTATGCCCCGGAATTTTCCCACCTGCTCAAGACATCAGGTATCATGATCCCGCATATCGTCCTCACCGCAGAAGAAGGTGAAGATAAGGTAATCCACGCATTAAACGAAGGTATCCGTTACTATGTGAAGATAACCGGCAAGGGTTACAAAAAAGAACTTGCAGGCAGGATAAAAAGTCTCATCGATAGTGAGATCGCTGATGACACTGCAAAGAAGAGCGAGGAACATTACCGGTACATTGCTGATCATGCCTCAAATATCATGGCAATCCGGACAGATGATGCCTATCTCTACCTGAATCCGGCCGGTATGGAGTACTGTAGCCTCTCTGACCCGGGAGCATTCTCTCAATGTCTTGTCTGGGATGAGTCTGCTTCCCATACCCGGGAAGGGAAGGTTGCCGCCATCAGGTATCTGCCCGGGAAACTCCATGCCCCGGGAAAGGATGCACAGCAGGTACGCGTTGCCGTAATCCCTGTGGTATACCGGAGAGAAGAAGCAGATTTCATCATTATCTGCAGCCCGGAAAAGAAGGTAGAGAAACTGACTCTTCCTGCAGACATTAACGAAGAATTACTGGCTGATATCACCAGCAGGGATGAAGGGATACGGAAGCGGGCATCTGATCTGTTTGCACAGATGGGAAGGGAAGCGGTACAGCCACTTTTCGAGGTGATGCGATCTCTTTATATCGATGACATGTTCGTGAAGATGAGTGTGGAGCAGACGATAGCAGAAACGCTTGGTAGACTCGGAGATTCGGCAATTGATGATCTCTCTGATGCAGCACAGTTCGATCCTGACTGGAATATCAGGTCAGCAGCAATCGATGCACTGGCAAAGATAGGAGACAGAAAGGCGCTTGGTGTTATTGCCCGGGCACTCGAGTCAGATGAAGACTGGAACGTACGGGCAGGAGCTGCTGAGGCCCTTGGAAAACTCGGCGATCCTGCAGCGATACCGTACCTTACTGCAGCAGCTGCAGAAGACAGCAATGACATGGTCAAGATGTATGCACAGGAAGCTCTCAGCTCTCTTTCGTGGTAGTTCGTGATACAAAATATCAGGTGATATATGGATACAGATGGATTTTCTCTTCATCATATTGCGGTAAAAACAACTGACCCGGAGAAGGTCATTGCTTTTTATTCAAATATTCTTGGACTTTTTCAATCAGATCCCGTAGATATACAGAAGCGGTGTCCCAAAAAGAGGGATGATCCCTCCTCATTCCCCCGTGCATCCAAAAACCTTCTGGGAAATGTAAGGGAACGTCTTTTTTCCGGGTATTTTACAAAACAAATCCGGGTCTCTCTTGCCGGAACCGGAGGAGAGGAGTACGAAATTCTGTTTGTTTTAGAGATTGATGAGACAACCGGAAAGGGAGTGCCAGTCTCAGGGAACAGTATCTACGGGCTTGGATTTCTTCTCAGGGATGATATTGATCCCGAGATCCTCGCATGGGATCTCGAGATAGCAGGGATACCATTTATAATTGGAGATCCGTACTCATGCGGTCTTTCTGATCATGGTGGGAATACTCCCTACTCTTTGTTTGTCAAGGATCCTGATGGCAGAATTGTTGAGTTAATCCCATCCCCCTCCCCGGGTACTCGTGTACGGGAAGAACCACTTGCAGAATCACGTTCGGGTATTCCGCTGGTATCGGAATTATCCCATGTCATGATCTATGTAACAGATCCGGCTGCGAGCTCCCGGTATTATGAGATGAATTTTGGACTTAAGATCTGCAATTCATCTGATTCAAAAACCGCCGGACCGGGTATAATGCGTATCAGCATGAAAGATGCTGGTTCGCAAATCAGGCTTATCTTTGTGCAGGCTCGTGATGAGGATGGGCAGGTAATCCCTGCGGGCGGTGACGGGATCGATCATATCGGACTAACCGGTACCATTGCATCTTCTATAGAACTTCTTACCGACCCCGGTTGTACTATCGTATCACAAAGAAGAGATGGGGAAGCAGATACAAGGGTTCGAAAGGCAGGATATTGCAAGGATCCTGATGGATACATCCTCGAGATCTGCAGCCTGACCTGAAGGGTTCATTGTTCCCGGGTTTCCAGATCAAGAAGGCTTTTCTCTTCCATCTGTCTCTTTCGTTTCAGTTTTTCTATCGTGAGCACATCAGGCATCTCGGTGCTCTTTTCGCGCCATCCCAGAAGTATTATCACCACAAGGCCGATAAGGATGACGATTCCTGCTATCGGATGCAGCAGGAGTGACAAAAGCCCGATGATGAGGATAACAACCAGCATCCAAACTTTCATGTGAGTACGATATGTCTCTTTGCTTATGAATGTTTTTTCTGCTTTCCTTCCGGTAATGGTTTAGTATCCGGATGTGCAATACCATCTATGCGATCCTGTATTAGTCAGGCCCGGGGGATGAAAAAGGCAGATATTGCCTTTCATAATGCTGTTTTGTTCAACCCCATAACCGGATCATGGGAAGAGACCGGTTTTGCGGCAGCTGACGGGATTATCATCGGGACCGGAAGGTATCGGGCAGAAAAAGAAATTGATCTTACCGGTGCCCGGGTAATTCCCGGTCTTATTGATTCCCATGTTCATATCGAGAGCTCCCTGCTCTCCCCCTGTGAATATTCACGACTGGTCAGCCGGCATGGAACGACGACCGTGATTGCAGATCCCCATGAGATTGCCAATACCTGCGGAACTGCCGGTATCGATTACATGATAGCGGCATCAGATTCCCTGCCGGTGGATATCTTCTTTCTCTTTCCATCCTGTGTTCCGGCAACGCCGCTTGATGAGTCAGCAGAAGTTCTTTCGCGATCCCGGATGGAGCCGTATGTATCCCATCCGCGTGTGATAGGGCTTGGCGAGATGATGGATGTCCCCGGGATTCTTGCCGGGGATCCGGAGGTTATAAAGAAACTTACCCTCTGGGATACAAGGGACGGGCATGCCCCGGGTTTAACCGGCATGGATCTGAATGCCTACCTCTGTGCCGGTATCCAGAGTGATCATGAGACGACAGACCTTGCAGAAGGCCGTGAAAAACTGCAGAAGGGAATGTACCTCTATATCAGGGAAGGGTCCAGTGAAAAGAATCTAAAGACCCTGGTACCGTTGGTTACCCCATTTTCAGTCGGTCGGACTTCCTTTTGCACCGATGACCGGCATGCTGACACGCTGCGAGAGGATGGGCATATTGATGATTGTATCAGGCGTGCGGTTGCAGCAGGTCTTGAGCCGGAGCTGGCGATCCGGATGGGCACGTTATCAGCAGCAGAACGCTTTCACCTGACAGACCGGGGAGCGTTGCTGCCCGGGCGCCGTGCTGATTTCTGTATCATGGATGATTGTGATACCTTTGCAGTGAAACAGGTATACAAAAACGGAATTCTGATACAGGATGCTCTCTTCTCTCAAAAACCCGTATCCATACCCCATTACTCATTCAGGAACACCGTCCCTTCCCTGCAGGATCTGATGATTTATGGCGAGGGAATGGCACGGGTTATCAAACTTGTTCCCGATCAGATAACCACAAAAGCTGCAATATGTCCCCTCAATTCAGAATCAATCCCTGATCTTTCCCGGGATATCCTAAAAGTTGTCATCGCTTCGCGGTATCATGAAGAAAAGATCGGAATCGGGTATGTTTCAGGGTTTTCCATCACACATGGTGCTATCGCTTCCAGTATCTCGCATGATTCTCACCATGTCATTGCGGTTGGAACGAGTGATCATCTCATCCGGGATGCAATGGCAGAGGTAATCAGGCACCGCGGTGCAATGACTGCCATGATTGACGGGAAGGTACACACGCTTCCGCTGCCGGTTGCAGGACTGATGGCCAGCAAGCCTTACCCGGAAGTGTGCGGGGATCTTGCCGGGCTCTCTGTAATACTGGAAGAGATGGGATCGATACCGAACCCTTTTATGTATCTCTCGTTCCTCGCGCTCACGGTCATTCCGGAGATCCGGATAACACCGGACGGTCTCTTTGATGTGGCAAAAAGAGAGTATATCCCTGTTTTTGAGAATAAAACAGGTGAGCCTGTTTCAGACATCTGAAACAATCATCTCTTCTTCCCATACCCTCTTTGGTTTTTTCATCCCAACTTAGAGGTATGAGATCGATCATGCTTTTTGTCGGGACGGTGTTACTTTTCTCATCCGTTCTTTCCTTTGCATCGGCAGATATGTCAGATTATACTCCTGCAGAACAGGAATACATCGCAGGAAACGGGTATTTCCTGATCGGTGATCTTATCCGGGCAGAGCGTGCGTATGTGAATGCGACGCGTCTCTCTCCTTCTCTCTCAGAGGCCTGGAACAACCTTGGCATTGTCAGAAAGAAGCTTGGGAACTATCAGGGATCGGTGGATGCATACCGGCAAGCTCTCACTCTTACTCCAAAAGATGAAGCTGCCTGGTATAACTATGGTCTCGTGCTTGATGCGCTCTCCCGGTACAATGAGAGTGCACCGGCATACGAAAAGGCAGTGACACTCAATCCGAATATGACTCCTGCCTGGTTTAACCTGACTGAATCCTTATTCCTGTGCGGTGATATGACCGGTGCTGCCCGTGCATATGAACAGGCACAGGCCCTTGATCCTCTCTATGCCGCAAACTGGTCTTTCCCGGACGGTGCCGGTTCCTTCCCGGATCGTGTCGATATATTCGGTATGTCGTCATCGGAAGAGACAGGATCTGCAAAAACTCCCCTGTCCCCGTACATCGTTTTGATCGCAGGATTATGTGCAGGCATGGTTGTTCTGAAACGAAAATAAAGAGTATTTTATTGTCTTCTTGCGAGGATTGCCATCGCACCCATGATGGCAAGGCATGCAGAGAGCAGGGGGAGAGGTGAAGCCTGTGTCGGGGGAGATGTGACATCCCGGGATCGGGGGGTCCAGGCCGGCAGGGTATGAGGTGGGGATATCGTTGTCTTAGCGACAAGCGTTGCCTTTACCTCCGGGGTTGGTATCGGTGTCGGATCAGGTGTTTTGGTTACCTCTGGTGTCGGTGTCAGGTCAGATCCCGATGAGGTACCATTTTCCGGTTTCTCTTCTCCTGATTCATCTTCTCCTTGTATATTATCTGTGGTATCTGCAGAATCACTCTC
>JAFGOM010000065.1 GCA_016926505.1 Methanospirillaceae archaeon | reverse complement strand
TCCTCTACCATGAATGCATGCAAAAGAAATCCGGAGACGATCACGATCCCTGCCACAGAGAGATACACGAGATATTTTTTCAGGGTTCTGTTCTTTTTCATTCGAAGAGAGGGGATAATTCTGCATCACACCATAATCCCGGCATAATGAGTTTTTTTCTGTCCTGTGATAATCTCACAAGGCGGGTGTTCGGTATACATCAGGCATCGGTATCAAAACGATCTGATACCTTCAGGATGAGGAAAGGACCAGTCCATTTCGATTCACTCGTGCCTGAATACCGGTATAAAAGATCTGAATCGTATGATAGATATATCTGCACAGTCAGATAACAAAGAGTGATATCTATTGTCTGAACAAGTACATTTTTCCGATACACCGCGGGATACAATCCTTGCTGAGATCGACAGGGAATACGATCGCATCTCGCAGATAAAATCTATCATCATTCATGAGAAACTGGGATGGCCGGCTATAGTTGTCCTCATTATTGCCATTCTCTTAAATATCACAGGGATGATAACACAGACCACCACCTACATGCTTCTCTGGATATCAGCGAGCCTGTATTTTTACATCTTTTATCCGATGCTGCCACTTTTTCTCTTTCCCTTCCGGTTTGTATGGAAACAGTACCGTCCGTCACAGGCCCAAAGAGAGGAGGAGGAAAAGAAGGAGTCAATTGTCAGGTGGGCACGAAATGCTCGCATATTTTCAAATAAACGGGTTGGATTCAGGTTGTTTATGAGGTTTTTTATTATCAGTCTGATTCCCCTCACCATCGGTATGCTCTGTATCTATCTCTTTTCCATGGCATACTCACTCCTGCTTGGATACTTTCAGGTTATCCCTGATAACACGTCACAACTCATCCTCATCCAGTGCCTTGGAATTGTTCTCTTTTACATTGAGATATTCTTCTTCAGACATCATCTCTTCAATCTCACCCGGTATATCAGGAAACAGAAAGGCAGGAAGAGAAAAGAACTTATCCTCCTCGTGATCCTGGGATTACTATTCTTAATTATCGGAACCGTTGTGATCATTCTTCTGCTTATTGCCATTCTCCTTCCCGGGTTTACCCTTGTCAGTTTCATTAATGTCTCTGATTTCGTCAAGGTCAGAACAAATCTCTGGGTACTTCTCCTTCTGATTACCCAGATCATCATCATGCAATTTCTGCAGAACCGGCTCAGTCTCAAGGTCGGGCGTGATATGTGTGATGATCTGATGAATAAACTAAAGGAGGCCAGAGAAAAAGTCAACTCAAAAACAGACTCTTTTACGCATGAACCGGCAGACCGGGAAGAGATAAAAGAACCGCTCGCTCTTTTGAGAGAATCAAAACTCTATGCCATCAACCGGAGACAGATGTTTCGACTCTTTCCCACCTATTCAATCGGTATCAATCTCCCGGCACTCTTCAGTCTGCGTGATTTGCGTGAACTTGAGGATGTTTTTCCAAAAGATGAGTGAATGAAATAAAGGGTTATTCTGCAAAATAGGGACTCTCTTGTATCATCTCATTCATGACGTTCTCCTTTCCCTTTTTCCTGAGATAATACCAGCTGCAGACTGCAATGATGACTGCAGGGATAAAGACAAAGATCATATCCATCATCGTATCGGTATTATCAGGCTGCATCTTTCCGGCAAGCGAACCGCCAAAGAAGGTATCTACCAGAAATTCATAGATCTCCCAGAGATACTCCATGGCAAGGGCAAACAGAACGATAAAAAACGCAATAAACGGGGGATCAAGATGGTATCTCTTTATTTTGTCAAGGAACATGATCCCGATGAACCCGAGGAGAGCAACCATAGAGCCCGAGACGGTATGGGCAATAGTATCCCAGTTTGGAATGGTGATATACCGGGCATGGATGTAGCCTGATATATGGATCAGTAACGCGAGAGATATCAGGAAATAAACAAACCAGGGGAATACAATCTTTGTTTTCCTGCTGAAATAATACGGGATCATCCCGAGAATAAACGCAAATACTCCGACACCCGCTGCGCTGAACTCCCCATGGGTGAGGGCAAATACAATATTAAAGATGATACCTGTCTGGACAATATAGGCGGGATACATCCACCGGTCTGGTTTCTTCATAGGTACATACATGATTCTTTATGTACTTGAGGGTTGCTGTTCGTTTCCATCCCTTTTTTTGAAGGGATACTGTATTGGAGTGAAAAGAGGAGCCTGCCCGATAAATTGCTGATCTCAGAGAGGTAAAACCGTCAGAGGGCAGGCACGATGGTATCCCCTTCCTGCAGTCTCTTCTTAAGAATGAGTCCTACAATCACTGAAACCAGGATAACACTGACCAGGGTCACGACCATGACCATGAGTAATATCTCATTTCCCGGATCGGCAAACGTGGCCGAGATCGCAACAAGAGCAGCAGTAACGTTCCGAAATCCGGTCCCAAACGCAAGAACACCCCTGGTTTCATTTGAAGGCCCGCCAAGGAACCAGCCGATAGCAAGTGAACCAATGGTAAAGAGAATCGCAGCAAAAACCATTCCCATCCCGGTTGTTCCCGGAAAATGTCCCCCAATCTTTGCAAAGAGCAGGATGCCGAACGTCAGAAATATGATCCCGATAGATCCGTTTGATATCCAGAATAAAACGGGTAACAGCCGGTTTCCCCATTTTTCAGAGAGATGCCTGATTCCCATACCAAGAAGAAGGGGCAGCAGCATGAGAAGGACCAGGTTTAATGCAATCCGGGATGGATCCATGACAACACCTTCAAGAAGGTGCGGCAGCAGAACCGGCATCAGGATGATGGTAAGTATCGTCATGATGATGGTCGTGGAGACCGCATACCCGACATCCCCACCAGTAAGTTCCGCAACCTTCGGGGTTGATGGTGCACCGGCAGCAATACTGACAAGGATGAGCCCTGCTGCCATCTCTTTACTCAGTGGCACGATGAAGATGATAATAAACGCCAGGACCGGGACGAGGATGAAGTTCGCAATTATTGTTGAGAATATGAGGCGTTTATCCTTTACCGGGACGATTAACTCCCGAATGGTTACATTTAACCCCATGACAACCATACTGGTGATGATAAAAACAAGGATAGCGAGAGATCCGATTGAGAGTAAAAGACCTGCCATTGTCACGAAAACTTTGAGAGAATAGTATAAGAATGATAGCACATGACACGTGCAGACCGGGTTTCTCCTCCCAAATCTATGAGAGAAAAAATCCTGTTTTCGTGGGGGAGAGAAAGAAACGCTGATTCCTTTTCCGGATATCCCAATGATTCGTTTCCCACACCATATATCTGATGAGAAACAATGCATCATACGAAAGGGAGTGATTCCGGTATGATAGACATCATTGGATTTGTCAGTGATTTTTTCCTGCAGATTATCTTTCTCATAAACATTTGTTTTGCGATAACCGTGGTTTTTATCGAGAGAAAAAGTCCGACCGCTACGATAGCCTGGCTGATGGCCCTCCTGTTCGCACCGGTTCTCGGTTTCTTCCTGTACCTCATCTTTGGCCAGAGTTTTTACCGGAAACGGATGTTCTCGATAAAAAAAGAGGCTGATGAGGTTCTGACTAACCTAATCGAGTCACAGAAGAGGGATCTCTTCACGGCAGAGGTTCCTGTAAAAAAAACGGTCCCTGATAATTACCGCAGGATGATGTTCATGCTCATGGAGAGCAGCAGGGCCCCGGTAACCACAGAGAACGAGGTCAGGATCTTTACCGATGGTAATGAGAAGTATAAGGCACTGCTCGAGGCGATCCGGAGTGCGAAAGACCATATCCACATGGAGTATTACATCCTAAAAGATGATGAGATCGGAAACGAGGTCTTTGCCGCATTAACCGAACGTGCAAAGACAGGGGTCGAAGTCAGGTTTTTAGGAGACGGTCTCGGGTGTGCCGGGACAAAAAAGCGGTTTTATCACTCCTACCTTGAGGCAGGCGGAAAACTCGCATTCTTCTTCCCCTCCCTCTTAAACATCACCCATCCGAGGATTAACTACCGGAACCACCGCAAGATCGCAGTTATCGATGGAAAGGTTGGATTTGTGGGTGGTTTTAACATCGGGGACGATTACGTAAGCCGGATCCCTGCATGGGCTCCGTGGCGCGATACTGCGGTCATGGTAACCGGCCATGCAGTTCTTACCATGCAGATCCGCTTCTTCCTTGACTGGAATTATGCCGCAAAAAAGGATACCCTTGATTTCTCATCCCGTTATTTCCCTGAACATTCCCCTTCACCGGATCTCTGGCTCCCGGTACAGGTAGTCTCCGGTGGCCCTGATACCTACTGGAACCCGATAAAGGAGGCGTACCTGAAGCTGATAACGCTCGCAACGGACTCAGTATACATCCAGACTCCGTACTTCATCCCTGATGAGAGTATCATGGATGCCCTCCGGATGGCTGCACTTTCCGGGATCGATGTACGGATAATGATGCCCTGTAAACCGGATCACTGGTTTGTATACTGGGCAGGGTACTCCTATATCAGGCAGCTTCTCGATGCAGGAGTGAGAGCATACACGTATGACACGGGATTTATCCATGCAAAGACGATAGTCGTCGACCGTGTTGCCGCATCGGTCGGGAGTGCAAACTGGGATGTCAGGAGTTTCCGCCTGAATTTTGAGACGAATGTGATCATGTACGATCATCAGATCGCTTCAGAACTCAAGAGCATATTTGAGAGGGATCTTCTGGTCTGTACCGAGCTTACCCGGGAGCGGTTTGCAGCACTGCCACGGAAGATACAGATCAAGCAGTCGGTATCACGGCTCTTCTCTCCGCTCCTCTGATTGCATCTTCTCTTCTCTTTTTGGAAGGAAAAAAGAGGAAACACGGGACTGGTACCTTTGGAACAACCGGGACGTATGATGGTTATACACCGAGTAGTGTGCTGAAAGCCGGGATACGGTATAGGGAATAAAACTCCAGGCGATAACCCCGGCAGTAGCCCCCTTGTGAATACATCCGCTGGACCTTCCCATGACTACGTTCTTTCTGCTGGCAATGCCGTCAAGAAACTCATCGACGGTATCTGCCCTGACTCCGGTAACAACACTCCCGACATCAGAGAGGATATGGGCATCTGACCCGCCGGTGTACATCATTGGATGGTGTGCTGCGTATCTCATCGCTTTCCGGTTCAGTCCTGTTACCATACCCCCGCATATCACCTCGATACCGTCGATGTGGTCAAGAACGCCCGGGAGCATGTTCTTTAGAACACATTTGAGGATACCCCGGTTGATGCCATAGTACCCGAAGGGGTGGGCGGCAATCCGGAGGCAGTCATAGGACTCTGCAAGAGAGAGACAGTCAGAGACAGAAAGGTTCTGTAAGAGCCCGGGGGTTTCCCGGTTCCGTTCACGGGTAAAATCATGAAAAAAATCAGCAAGATCCCCGGATGTGTAAAAATACAGGAGAATATGAGGACCTTCCTGTGTCTCCAGTTCAATACCCGGGATCACGAGAATATCTCTCTTTTCAGATACTGCCTGTAGCACTCCGCTTATCTCGTTATGATCGGTAATAGCCACACCGATCCCAAGCTTTTTTGCATACGGGATAAGATCAGGGATCCGGAAGATGCCGTCAGAGTGAGTCGTGTGCAGATGCATATCGATTGGATAATATCCATCCTTCCGGAGTGCTGATATATCAGGGATGCTATAACGGACAGGAGATGCGTTATCTGACGACATGTATGTTTCACCAGTGTATTGTTGCCATTTCTTTTGAAATTTCCGGCTGATTTCCAAACCGTTTTCTGATATTTTTTCGTAACAATTCGAAAAACCCGGGTTGATCGGTTTTTCTGAATCAAAAGAAAAATAAGAAAAACATTCCATTCATACCGGGTTGGGGCGTGTATTCTGTCTTTTGGTCCGTATCCGCCATTTATACAACTCATGCAGGATAAAGAGCAGGAGCGGGAACGGAATTAGGAGCAAAAGATAGGGCAGGGGAACGAATGCGGTGTTAAAGATGAACTGTACTGCCGGGACCGTCAGTAACATCGCGATCCAGATAATTTCGAGAATAATGGCAATGATCAGGAGTTTATTGGTAAAAAGTCCCCTGCTAAACGCTGAATACTCCCAGGATCGCAGAGTCCAGACGTTCATCAGCTGGCACGTGATCGCTCCGAGAAGGGTCATGGTCATTGCCTGGTAATGAAGCGGTGTGTTGGTGATCGAGAGATCTCCGTACTGCCACCCGGAAAGAAAGAGAAAACCTAAAAAAGCTGCCATTGCTGCCATTCCCTCAATTGCCCCGAGAAAGAAATAACCCCGTTTAAAGACTTCAGCATCAAGGATACGCTCATCTTTTCCAACAGGCGGCCGGTCCATGATATCCTGCTCCGGTTTTTCACTCCCAAGCGCAAGGCCGGGAAGCATGTCTGATCCAAGATCAATGGTAAGGATCTGGATGACCGAGAGCGGGAGTGGGATTCGTAAGAAGAACTGGAGGATGTACGGGACAATCTCAGGGATATTTGATGAAAGGATATAGGTGACAAATTTCTTGATATTGAAATACACGGTACGTCCTTCTTCGATTGCAGCAACGATGGATGCAAAATTGTCATCCAGCAGGATCATGTCTGATGCCTCCCGTGCAACCTCGGTGCCTTTTATCCCCATCGAGATGCCGATATCGGCTTTCCGAAGAGCCGGGGCATCGTTTACCCCGTCACCGGTCATCGCAACCACCTCGCCATTTGCCTGAAGCAGGGTTGCGATCCGTAGTTTCTGCTCTGACCGCATCCGGGCACAGAGCACACAATGAGAACGTAACAGTTCCTGCAGTTCTTCATCTGACATCTGCCTGAGTCGGTCACCGGTACAGGTGACATCAACACGCAGACCGATTTTTTCAGCAATCGCACGTGCTGTCAGGGGATTATCTCCGGTAAGCATCATGACCCGTATCCCGGCCTTTCTGCACTGCAACACGGCATCATAGATCTCTTCACGAGGGAGATCCATGATTGCAACCAGGCCCAGCATGATCAGATCCTCTTCCCTTTCACCCTCGCGATATGCAACCGCCATGACCCGGTAGGCTTTCTTCTCAAATTCTTCAGCTTTAGTGAGAAAAGAACTTCTGGATGCTTCATCGAAGAAAACGGGAGTGCCTGAAGAATCCAGGTATCGGGAAGAGAGGGGAAGCAGAACCTCAACAGCCCCTTTTGAGAAGAGATAGGTCATCATATCTTTTTTGTAGATTGATGACATCATCTTCCGCTCACTTGTAAACGGAATCTCTGAGTGTTTGACAAACCCGTCGGTATACAGGATCCTCTTGTTGGCTGCTGCAACAATTGCCAGTTCTGTCGGATCACCAAAGACCTCTGTTCCGGTTATCCTGGCACGACAGTTCAGAAGGCCGGCGGCAAGCATCTGGTCAAGGCGCTGCTCTGAAGAATTATTGCCAACAGAATACTCACAGGTTCCGGCAGAAAAATACCCGTCACCACTGACCGTTATCTCTTCACCGCCGGTCAGGTAAACCTCCCGTATGGTCATCTCATTGCGCGTAATTGTCCCGGTTTTATCGGTACAGATGACGGTTGCACTCCCCAGTGTCTGTGCTGAATCCAGGTTTTTTATGAGAGCATTTCTCTTTGCCATGTTCTGACTGGCAAGAGAGAGGGAGAGGGTTATCGTGGGAAGCATCCCTTCAGGAACATTTGCAACAATTAAGGAGAGTGCAAAGATAGAGGCCATCAATAGCCCCTTGCCTGATACGTACCCCAGAACCAGGAATACTGCCCCCATAAGAAGGGCTGCTATGGTGAGTATCCGGGTGATACGCACGATCTCTCTCTGCATCGGTGTCTCCCTCTTTACGACATCGTGAGCAAGCAGGGCGATCTTTCCAAATTCAGTTTCTCTTCCGGTTTTTATCACAAGAGCTTCTGCATTACCGCCGGTTACCGTGGTTCCTGCAAAAAGGGCATTGCGTGCATCAAGCGGGTTTGTTTCCCGGGATGGATCAGAAGTCCTGTGTACCGGTCGTGATTCTCCGGTGAGCGTGGCATTATTGACATACAGTGAGTTTTCACTGATAATAACCGCATCAGCACCGATCCGGTCTCCTTCCTCAAGAAGGAGGATGTCACCGGGAACCAGTGATACTGCCTTAATTATCTGATTTTTATTATCTCTTCGAACGGTTGATGTGGCAGGAATAAGTTTACGGAGTGCCTGCACCGTTTTATCTGCCTTATATTCCTGCCAGAAGGCAAAGGTAGCATTGATAACGACGGCCCCGATAATTGCAAACCCTAATATTTCATATCCTTCATGAGGCGAGTAGTGGTTGGCAACAAGTGAGAGGGCTGCTGCCACTTCCAGAAGAATGGCAAAGAACTGAACATACTGAACAAGGTACTCTTTTACATAATTTTTTTTCTGACTGATCTCGAGTTCATTCGGGCCAAATTGCTTCTGACGGACGGAAACTTCTGATTCAGTCAGACCTTTCGGAGATGAGTCCGTTGCCTCGTAGCGTTTATCCGGAGGCAGTGCATAGATATTCATTACGGCATACAGAGAATTATTTTACCACTATAAAAAAACGGCGGTGCTCTCTCACCATTCTTAACGGAAAATCCCATGAAAAGAATACAGAAAATCATCAGAATGACCGGTGTTAACCGGTTTTTTAATTCTGAACCGGTCCGGTTTGGCATGGTAACCGGGGTTTTTGTCCCGACACTGCTGACGATCCTCGGTGTCATCATGTACCTCAGGCTTGGCTGGGTCGTCGGGAGTGTCGGACTTGCAGGGGCATGGCTTATTATTGCCATCGCTTATACCATTACCACCACCACCGCTCTTTCCATGGCCTCAATTATCAGCAATATCAGGATCGGGCCGGGTGGTGCATATTCTATCATCACCCGCTCACTCGGGATAGAGATTGGCGGGAGTATTGGTGTTCCTCTGTATCTTTCACTGACGCTGTCGGTTATCTTATATATTTTCGGATTCAGGGAAGGCCTTCTTTTGATCTTTCCCGCTCTTTCGCCCCTGTTGATTGATATTTTCACATTCTGTCTTATTTTTGGTATCGTGCTCTTTAGTACTGATATTGCCTTTCGTCTTCAATACCTGATCCTGGCCATCGTTATCGGTTCGCTTCTCGTCATCGTCGGTTCAGGCATGTCTGCAACCCCGGTTTTTGATATCTCTACCATCCCCACCGGTACTTCATTCTGGATTGTATTTGCCGTATTTTTTCCGGCTGTCACCGGGATCATGGCCGGGGCAAACATGTCAGGAGAACTGAAAAATCCACGAAAAAGTATCCCGATCGGAACCTTTGCAGCTCTTTGCGCCTCTCTTTTCGTGTACCTCGGTTTATCATACTGGCTTGCAGGAGCAGCATCCCGGGAGATGCTGGTAGATGATTATACCATCATGTTTGATCTCGCACTCGTGCAGTGGCTGGCACTTGCAGGACTGCTGGCTGCTACTTTTTCATCAGGTTTAAATTCCGTTATCGGGGCTTCACGGGTTCTTCGGGCCATGGCAGATCATGCCATCATGCCGCACAGTTCCTGGTTTGCCTCCTGTAACCGCAACGGCATCCCACGAAATGCCATCCTTTTTACCGCTATTATCGCGGGTCTTGCCCTGATGCTTCGTGAATTAAACAGTATTGCCCCTCTTATCACGATGTTTTTCCTTATCACGTATGCCACCATTAACATCGTTATCCTGGTTGAACAGAATCTGAATCTGATCAGTTTCCGCCCCCTGATACAGGTTCCCCGTGTAGTTCCGTTAATCGGAGCCCTCGGAGCCCTCTTCACCATGTTTATTATCAACCCGGTATTCAGCCTGGTAGCACTCGGTATGGTGGTTCTCGTGTATTATCTTCTCATGTCACGTCATCTCAATCCCACAGGGCTGGACGGCGATGTCAGAAGCAGTCTTTTTGTCTCAATAGCAGAGTGGGCAGCGAAAAAATCAATCACTCTGCCACGTTCACACGGACGGGCATGGCGGCCGAATATCCTCATCCCGGTATTATCGCCCCAGGATGTCAGGGGAGTATCTGAATTTTTGCATGATATCACATTCCCAAGCGGATCCGTGAGTATTCTTGGTATTACAAAGAAAGAAGACAGCGACCGTTTCTCTCTCGGGCTGGATCCGCTTGTAAAGGAATTTCAAAGGGAAGGGATTTATTCCTCGTGGACCATGGTCAGATCTCCGGATTTGGCTCAGGGAGTTACCATCAGCCTGCAAGCGATGAATAGTGCATTTTTCGGGCCGAACTGCATCTTTTTACGAAAACCTGCAGACGAGGTACAGAAAAACGAATTATCCCGCATCCTCGCTGATGAGTCCTCGCAACGAATCGGCTTTATTCTTTATGCAAGCCACCCCCGTGCCGGACTGGGAAGCAGGAATATAATTCAGTTATGGATACCTGAGAATTATGGAACTGAATCATCCTGGTCTTTTGGTCTGCAGTTTGATCTCTCACTGCTCATCGCCTACAAGTTGCGGATGAACTGGGATGCCCGGCTCGAGCTCGTGGTCAGTATCAGTGATCCCCGGATAAAACAGACGATGCAGAGTTCTCTTGAAAAATTACTGGTTTTAGCCCGGATACCGGTAAACAGGATAACCATCACATCACAGAGACCGGATGAGTTCTTTGCAGCACATACACCGGCAGACCTGAATATCTTTAGTTTTACCGGTGATCTTGATTTTTCAGAAGTGACAGACCTGGTGCAGATGAGCCGATCCACCTGCCTCTTCTGCCGGGATTCTGCAGAAGAGAACATATTTGCCTGATATTTCCCAAAAAAAAGACAGGTACCGGAAAAAGGAGGAGGAGTATACCACACGGTAATCATCCTGAAAAAGTCAGTATCATTGTCAGGTCATCTGCATATTCCGGCTTTCATATGTCAGGTACAAAATCTAAGACCAGGCGGGCCATCATTTCCGGCTCCTGGTACATGACCGCATGCCCCCCGCCGGGTAACACAACCAGTGATGAACCGGGAATGGCCTGTGCTATTTCTTGTGCAGCTTCCGGAGGGGTGATACTGTCGTTGCTGCCGACCAGAACAAGAACGGGAATGAGGATCGATGAAAGAAATGAACGGGATATTTCCCACTGTTTCGTAATTTCAATCTGGTACAGGATGGCAGGACCGTTTATCGGGTGTGCCGGCGGGGGAAGAATTGCCATCAGATCCGGGTGAGTGGCTATCCATTCAGCAGGAAAGAGGGCGTCTATACTCACCACTTCAGGAGTTTTGGGATCCACGTACGGCAGTAACCGCTCCACAGTCTCCTTCCCACTTCTGGCAGTGGCATACAGGATAAGGGATGAGATGAGAGCGGGATCTTTTTCGTACAGCTGCAGGGCGATCATCGATCCAAGAGAATAACCAAAAACATGTGCCTTTTTAATTCCGATACCCCGGATAAGGGCCTGTGTATCGTCTGCCAGATCAGAGATACGATACCTGGTATCTGCCCCGGTAGAGTCTCCTGTTCCCCGGTTGTCAAAGATGATTACGCGGAACTGTTTGGCGAGCAGGGTAAGAAAAATCCGGTCCCACTCATACATGGTTCCCCCGACCCCCATGATAAGAACCAGCGGGTACCCGGTTCCTAACTCCCGGTATGCAATCCGGCAGTCCCTGGTCTTAAGCATTCTGACAGGCAGGGTTTCCAGAATGTCTTTTTTTCCCTGATCCTTGTATCTCTGCACATACGGGTTTTTATCTTCTTTCATCGGCACCATACCGTTTTTTAGGCGAAACCAGGAACGCAGGAGTCTATACCCGGTTATCTCCTGCAATACTATTCCTGCCTCTCTATCCGGTGAAAGAATGATTCCTTACCAGATAAACCTTTATCCGGAATCGGTATAAATCAGGCATGCTGATTCTTTAAAGGAATGTTTCCTGCCTGATGACTTCCCGGGCAGACCGCAGAAGTAGTATGCTGACATAATTCTTGCTGGAAACACCGTCAGCAACTACCGGCCCTGCATTCTTTATCACAAATACCGATGAGATACTCATACTCTCCGATAAAGATATCACCTGCCCTTCAGCAATCCTCATAGTGTTGCACGGTATTGTCCCTGTCACGAAAAACCAAAGATTCGTACCTCCTTTGTAGCCCGGATGCGTAAGAGAGTGGTACAATCAAAAAAAAGGATCCCAGGGTAGTTTTTCTCCCGGGATATCATAAAGAAGAACCCGTACCGTTCATGCCAGTGCCGGGACAAAAAAACGTTCGGTATAGGTTACATCTTTGGGAGAATCTACCTCCCAGGGACGTTTATAGATAGCAGTAAAGGTCTGGTTCCCCGGGGCTGTTGCGAGGATCGTCCAGTGGTAATCTCCCCCGCTTCCCATTCGGTCACCCGTATCTGCAGCGTAGGATTCATTCACGATCTCTAACCCGGGTGAAACGGTTGCATTCCACAAAAACCCGGTTGTAGGATTCCCGGATAGCCAGATATCTGTTGTAGTCCCGATATCCATCACTATCGGGGCCTGATTCTTCATTCGTTCAGCAATGATTGTATACTCATGAACAAAGGAAGGGTCCAACGCAGATAAAGCCTCATTATCAGTTCTTTTATCTTCCGGGGCGACACCAGTGCCGGAAGGAGTTCTGAGATCAGATACAGGTTGTATTTCCTGAGGTCCTGTGCTCTGCTCCGTCTCTTCCAGAGATTCATGAGCAGGAGGTGACACGGTCATGCATCCGCAGAAGAGAACCATCACCAGAAAGAATCCTGCAAGAGAGAGAATTTTTTCCATGAATCAGGTTTTATCTGTAACGGTTAAAGACTTGTGTTTTCTTTCCCTGAACAAGAATCCGGATCGTATATCCTGCATTGCATGAGATGCAGGAAAAAAAGAGAATGTCAGACTATCCGGAAAGTGACAGATACCGTCGCTGTTACTTCCACATCACCGGGATCGATGGGAGTTGCCGGACCTGCTGCGGCCTCCATCATGTATGAAGCCTTGTTTGTCGAGGCATAATAGACCGGGGGATTGTATGACTGCTCGACAGAAACGGTATGGACCGAACCGAGACTCACCCCGAGAGCTCCGAGAACCACTTCTGCATCCTTATGTGCCAGATCGGTTGCAGCGACAAGAGCCTGGGACCGGTATTCGTTCTCTTTCTCAGGACTTAAGGTAAACGTGACGTAATCGATATCATTTGCCCCGTTTGCGATGGCGGTATCAATGATATCACCGGCACAGGAGAGCTTGTCAGTCTCGATGTTGATGTTGTTCGTAACCTGGTAGATGGTAACATCCTTACCATATTTTGCAACAAGGGTATCATCAGGATAATAGACCTCTGATATCGAGAAGCCACGGGTCTGGATCTCCTTGTTGCCAAGGGCACAGGTATCCATGGATCCAAGAGCGGTAAGGATCTTTGTCATTGCTTTGGCATTTTCTCCCTGAAGTTTCTTTACATCTGTCCCGGTACTCTTTACCGAGAGTGAGATCTGGCAGATATCCGGCGTTGTCTTAATTTTGCCGGTACCGGATACCGAGATCGTATCTTCCTTAAAATCTTCATCACCGGCAGCAATCACCGGTGCAGAGCCGACAAAGAGGAGCAGTATGAGGACTGCACACACAAACACAGGTAACCTGTTCATACTAGCAATCTTGTCTGCACCTACATACGCTTTTCTATAACCAATTGATGATACCCGCACATTGTTCCCGGCAGGTATCATTCTTCCACAACATTTATCCCGGGGGCGTTGGTAACACAAGAGGGTGCGGGAATCAGATATCGACTGGGTGATCTACCATATCATCGCTGCATCAGATGACGGATGCACACGCTGCCGTATCAGTAATGAATCAGTATACGATGATCCGGTTATTGATTCATCGCTACAAAGACTCGTATCCTTTTGTCTTATCAGGGAACAGGAACAGGTCTACCGTGCAGTATCAATCGAGGAATATATCCTGCAAAGCCAGCTCCGGTACTGTGAAAGATCACAGATAATCCTTGAGAATGGAGTTATTAAGGTTAAAAAACCGGATGAGTGAGAGTGGTGAGAAGGGAAGTTGTTGTTCTGCGAATCGGCCACCGGCCCCAGCGTGATCAGCGGGTTACGACTCATGTCGGCCTGACCGCACGGGCACTCGGGGCAGACGGGATGTTCCTTGCAGCAGAAGACAGGGGAATTATCAGGGGTATCGGTGATGTCAGTTCACGGTTTGGCGGATCATTCTTTGTAAAAGACGGGGTATCCTGGCGGAGTTGTGTCAGAAGATGGAAAGAAAGCGGTGGGATCGTGGTTCACCTGACCATGTTCGGAATTAACCTCCCGGATCTGGAAGATGAACTGAAGAATATCAACCGGCTGATGGTTGTGGTAGGGGCAGAGAAGGTACCGGGAGAGATGTATGAGATTGCCGATTACAATGTTGCGATAACCTCACAGCCGCACTCTGAGATTGCCGGTCTTGCTATCTTTCTTGATCACATCATGGGACCTGATGCACTTAAGACCGCTTTCCCTGATGCTCCCCTCTCTATTATCCCGACTGCACGGGGAAAAAAAACCCGTGGGCAGGAACAGGAATGAACTCGGTTCTGATCGCAGGGTTTACCACACGCCACGTCGCGCAATCGGCACATCGTGCAGGATATACCGTGTATGCGGTCGATCATTTCCATGACCAGGATCTCTTTTGGTATGTAACTGATGCGGACGGGTTTTTAGAACTTTCAGATATCCCTTCTGCAATTGACCGGATGTGCTGGAAGCACCAGATAGATGGTATCATCCTGACATCAGGGGCAGAGGATCTTTTCGTAACACCGGTCCCGCGTATCGGACCGTCGCCTGAGTGTATTGCGACCTTTCTTGACAAGAGAAGAACGCAGGATTTTTTTGAGAGAAACGGATTCCCGGTCCCGAAACGATTAGATCCATTACGATATCCTGCCATGCTCAAACCCTGCCGGGGTGCAGGAGGATGGCGGAATACCGTGGTGAGATCACAAGCAGATCTGCGCGTGTGGGAGGCAGAGTGGCCGGATGAACCGTACCTGCTACAGGAGATGATAGAAGGGATCCCGGCCTCGGTCTGTTGTGTCTGCAACGGTACCCGTGCTCTTGCTCTCGCCGTTAACCGACAGATACTGCGGGAAGGAGAGGAGATGTTTTTTGGGTTTGCAGGGTCAGTCACCCCGTTTTCTCATCCCATGGCGTGCAGGATGGCAGCCTGTGCAGAGGATATCGTGAGCAGGAGCGGATGCAGGGGTCTTATCGGCGTCGATTTTATCGTCACTCCTGATTCATTCCATGTTATCGAAATAAACCCCCGGTTCCAGGCTACCCTTGATACGGTTGAGATGGCAACCGGTTGCAACCTCTTTTCCCTTCACTGTGATGCCTGTGCCGGAACGATTCCAGAGAGAAAACCAGAACCAGAACAGGTTGCAATACGAAAAATCCTTTTTGCTCCCCGGGATATGCAGATAGATACCGATCTCTCCTGCCTTTTTCCGGGAGTTGCTGATATTCCCCGGCCGGGTACAATTTTTTCAGCAGGGCAGGCGGTTATCAGTGTGTACGGATGGGGTGAGGATGAAGCCCGGGCCTTTGAGATGCTCAATACAACTATATCCCGTGTGACACAATATATGCGGTGATGGCCACATTTAAAGAGATACAAAATACCCATCCTGCAATCACTGCCTATCTCCACCGCCTCGTAGGAGACGAGGGGATGGATCTTATCGATAAATTTCCCGAGAACGAAGAACACAGTGATGAAGACCTTGCGGCCATGACAGATATCAATCTGAACTCTGTTCGCAATACCCTCTACACACTCTATGAGAAACGACTTGCAGAGTACAGGCGGATAAAGAATAACGAGACCGGCTGGCTGACATATCTCTGGCACCTCGAGGGAGCAAATATTGAACCTGCCATTGCTCAGGATGTCGAGGTAGTGCTTGGGAAACTCAAAAACCGTGCCAGATATGAAGAAGAGAATGATTTTTACATCTGCAAGCAGTGCGGGATCACGATTACGTTTAACCAGGCCATGGATCTTGAGTTTAAATGTCCATCCTGTGAAGAGCCGATGGATCATTTTGAGAACGAACTCTTATTACGGGCATTACAGAACCGGATTGAGGTAATAGAAGATTCCCTTGGTCTTGTATGACCATATGAAAAACGCTGGTGCGTTGATTTCTCTCCTCCGGGATGCCGGGTGCGATACCGGAGTGATCCTGCACTGTGAGAAGGTAGCAGAGGTAGCACGTGAGATTACCGACCGGATCCTTGTCTGCGGCAGGGCAGTTCCTGACCGGGAACTCATCGCTGCCGGGGCACTTCTTCATGATATCGGGCGATGCAAAACACATTCAATTCAACATGGTGCTGCAGGTGCACAGTACTGCCGTAACCTCGGACTGGATGAAGCAGTCTGCAGGATAATCGAACGCCATATCGGAGGGGGACTTACTGCTTCTGAATGCAAGAGAAACGGTCTCTCCCCGGTTGACCGTATCCCGGTAACCCTCGAGGAGCAGATCGTGGCTCATGCCGATAACCTGGTGAAAGGAACCACGATTATCACCATAGAGGAGCGGATTATCCGCTGTAAAAAACAGGGGGTACCGCCTGAGGCCATCGCACGGATAAAGGCGCTTGGCAGGAGAATTGAAGAACTCTGCAGAGAAGAGCAGCCTCTTAAAGAATGATGTGGCGGACCTGGGGAAGATCCTTTAACTCCTGATAGACTTCAGGAGCGATACTCTCCCCGGTAATGATGACCAGTTTCGGGGATTCTGATAGATGGGGATCGGTCACGAATATCTGCCTGATACCGACCTCGTGGGCATCAAGAACCCTGACCGCGGCACCGATAATACCGGGGCGGGTAGCATCATCAGGAATGATGGTGATAACCGAGAGGGAGAGCATCTCTGCTATCTCAGAGATATCCTGGGTTGCCCTCATGTTCAGAAAGATAGGGGCGTAACCTTCCATCTTTAGGATTCGCTCTGCAGTAGCATCGACAACCCTCCTGTCAACACCCACCTGGCGGGCAATCTGGGTTGAAGGGACCGGGATACCATTTACTGCTATTCTGCCTTCTTTTGTGATACCAAATCCATTCTCAAGGAGAAAACGGATAACCTTCACCTGCGAGGGAGAGTCTCCAAAAGAAGCAAGAATTTCAGCCCACATGATTGAATATCTGTTGGATCGTATGGGACAAAAAGCTAGGTGCCGGGTAAGGAACCGGTAAAACAGATAGCTATAATACATGAAAAGTGTAATTTGTTAAGGCACGAGCGAGGGTTGCCAAGCCAGGTCAAAGGCGCAAGGTTGAGGGCCTTGTCACGTAGGTGTTCGAGGGTTCAAATCCCTTCCCTCGCATTTTTTTCGGTCCTTTTTTTAAGATTAACAAAGAGAAAAGGTATCCGATTCAAAAGATCTTGATTTTCGATTGAAAAGATAAGACGAAATCCTGTTTTTAAGTGCCTTTTATAGATTATCAGGTATTATGATATAAAATACAGTAATTGCATTCTTAAAAATTCCAATAATTTCCGGTATCACGGGAACCATAGGGGATGGTAATGACAAGTCATATACAATTACGTAGGATAATCCCAATATATCATATAACTGATTATTGAAACCTCCCTTTAATTATTCAAGAAAACGGTTTATGGTGCGAATCAGAACGAAAGAATAGAGATATCACAATTGTTGATATTTCGAAAAGGAATTTAAAGGAAAGCCGGTCAACAATACATATTCATGTAAAGAATTGTGGAACCATCCATAATTATGTGCCTTTTTACTTTAATGGCCGCTCCCCTATCTTTATAAGATCTATAAAAAGGACATTCCAACTTATACCGGGTCACAAAATGATATTGTTCAACTCGCATCTTCAGTTCAATCAGTTATCGATGGTGATTTGAATTATGCATTTACTGATGGTCATGCGTATGAAAAAATAACTCAATTTTACGATAACCCGAAAATGCTGGAGACAGAAATTGATTGGAAAATAATAATGCCAATTATTGGGCAAATACACCCGACGATACTGACAGAAAAAGAAGAAGAGAAGCTGAATTTCTCATTCATTCTTTTTTCTCATGGGATTTAATCGAAACAATAGGAGTTATCGAAATGGATATGAAAGACAGAGTTGATACAATAATACATCGTCTAGATCCTGATCATAAGCCCAGAGTCGAGATAAAAAGAGAGTTCATAAATTATTGTATTTTTTTCAGGAATCCGGAGAGAAAGATCTCAAATTGAACTATGTAAAAAAGGAATTTGGACCGTACGCTGAAAATATCCGCCATGTACTAATAAATTTCGAAGGACATTATACCCATGGTTTATCCGATGGTTCAAACAACCCGAACAGACCAATCAGGATAATATCAGATTCACTTCCCGATGTGAAAAAATTTTGTATCTCCTTCTCTATGGGTTTATTCTGACCGGTTTTATCGTGCTGGAGGAATGCATCACCATTTGAACTAAAAACAAAGGGAACATCGATTAATGCAGCATAAGAGAGAGCCTGTTGCATCCCATCTCCAACGCTGTGGGTATTATCCTTTGCTTCTACTACAGCTATGGGAATATTGGGTTTGTAATAGAGGATATAATCGGCCCTCTGCCGCTTTGCTCTTCTGACAGTTGATCCACTCACAATTACTCTGCCCTTAGTGAGATTAACCTCCTCCCGGATTTGGGTGAGGCGATTCCATCCCGCCTGTTCAATTGCCGGTGTGATATATTTGGTGCAAATATCCCGCTCAGAAAGAGTCTTCTTGTCAATACCAGTCACGATACCATCATCTTGGTTTCCGTCTATTAGACTCGACTTCTTTACCTTAATGTGTTACGATTTAAAACGGAGTTATAGAAAATGGAGAGGGTATTCTGAAGTAGGGGTATGAGCGTTCAAATCCCTTCCCTCGCGTATTTTCTATTTTTTCTCTGCATCAGTCGTATAAAAGCCGGCTATTGCATGTAATGTTCAATCAATTTTTCTACCGGCTGAATATAGAATGTATTGATACAATGCTTCTTATACGGTTTTTTTGTCAATGGACCTGAAAAATTGCCGTTTCTTGAAAATTATTGGAACCCGGAATCCTCGCACACATCAACAGATTTCTTCAAATCTGAAGCATATCCTTTACCAGTTCTAAAATCGCTTCGTAAT
>JAFGOM010000064.1 GCA_016926505.1 Methanospirillaceae archaeon | reverse complement strand
AAGACTTAAATAATGGTCTAAATTTGGATTACACTTCAAAATGATCAATCAAAAAATGCAAACTGCCATTCTCGGACAGCCTCCTAGGAGGCTGCTGGCAGAGTGAGAACAGGGCTCACCCTTCGGATTGATTGAGAGGCTGGCGACAGTCAGGGGAAGTCGGTTGCAGGACTTCAGGATGGGTTTAGGAATGTGATCGGGACCCCCACTTGACCTAAATTGTGGAATTATTTCCAAGACCTCATGATGTCAACTGAGATCCCGGTCCACACTGTACGTAATGGATGCAAAATAATTTTCACAATTTCCCACCATGGGAGTTCCAAATACATATCGAGGGTAAACATTCGCAAATTCAGGTCTTTTGTCTCATCTGTTCTGAGCGTCTCCCATGATAACCGCCGTACACAGCCGGGATACCATTTGGTATATTAAAACCTCACAACTCCAAATATACTCATTACACGAGGATTATTATGAAAAAAATTGTGTACACCGGATTCATACTGGCAATGGCCCTGTTCTTTGGGGTCATGGCTATTGCTGATGAAACACCAGATAAAGAAGCCGCCGGGGAAGAAGCATGGGCCGGCACCTGGTCAGATGCGAATTTTACCGTTATCATAGAGCAGAACGGCTCTGAAATTACTGCAACAGGAATTCCACATGAAAATACCCAGTATATTCCATTCCTCTTATCAGGAGTAATATCAGATGACGGGACTACATTGCTCACGGTCATGAAAACGACCGGAATCTTAAATATTGTGTTATCAGATGACCAGATGGAATATTCCGGAATCCAGACGGTGGATCCGGAATTATGTTCCGGTAAGCATTGTTCCCATACCTATCATGCGACCCGGAACGGGTCTCTTCTGGGTGGAGATGTCTGGTCCGGAGAATGGGTGACCCCGAATGGATCTATCACCCTGAACCAGACCGGGAATGCCATTACCGGAACCTATTACTCGTTTATCGATCCGGAATTCCTCCAGGAACTACAAGGTTCGGCCTCTGAAGATGGAAAGAGCCTCTTTCTGAACTGGTCAACTTCTGAAGCCGTGAACTTTATCCTGTCTGATGACGATATGCATCTCATCGAGAACGAGTGCGGAGATGAAGAGATAGCAAACGGGGAGATCTGTTTTAACCTGACAAAACAGGGTTAAACCACTAAAACAAGTACCTATTATGCAGTTCACCATTCACCTGAAGGGAGGAGCTCTGTCACAAAAGTTCATATACACAATAGTATCATCGTATCGAGGCAATTGTCTTCATGGATGAAAGTATTTCATGCAAAACAATCAGAAATTCCTTTCTTTCTGTAAGAAATCGGAACTCGATAATGATCGCAACCCAGAAGATATCTGGTTTTTTACGTGATACTCACGAATTATTTGTGGCGTCTCCTTTGCAATCCCTTTTGTGAGATCATCTATGATAGTTACACTGGCTCCCCGCTTGATCCAACCCTCCATGGAATAGTAATTACAGTAATCCGAGGCCACACCGATCAAGACAACATCAATATTGGCAGCATCATTGCCAGGGCTGATTCCTGTAATAAAATCATCGCGGGTAACTACCATCGTTGGTTCAATAATATCATCAACAAAGGAAAACAGATTATCGTATGCGGATTTCCTTTTCATATCATGAAACGGTATATCTGGCAGCCGCCTTTCACTCCACATGTTGAACTGGTTTTTTGTCAGATAATATCTATTGGGAAGATCAGTACCATCAATCGCCAACTCCTGGTCCTGTGTCCCATACTCACAATGGATCGGGAACAATTTTGACTCTTCAGTCCGGCTGTATTCTTCAGTAAAATGAGTATCCATGATAATAAAGGTAAAATCAAAAATTCCATCTTTTACTTCTCTTAAAAATTCATTTGTTTTGACAATAAGATCCTCAGAACCAGGAATGTACAGATTTCCGTCCTTTCTTATAAAACTCCTCTGCATATCACCGATCTGTAAGATTCTCATTCTATTCAATACGATTACTCCTTTTATTTTTACGACATCCTTTTATCGAGATGTATTCTTAT
Source organism: Methanospirillaceae archaeon (assembly GCA_016926505.1). Classification (GTDB taxonomy): domain Archaea; phylum Halobacteriota; class Methanomicrobia; order Methanomicrobiales; family Methanospirillaceae; genus JAFGOM01. The sequence continues at coordinate 5,088 of JAFGOM010000064.1, read as the reverse complement.
TCAGTATCTGCATTCGGGTGCATTTAACCTTCTGATGTATTGTTCTGGGAGAACGGAGTGCTGTTTTGGTCATTTTTTGTAGGGTTTCTCTGTCTGTGTCACAGTTGTCGGTAATGACAATCAGTAAAATGGCCGTATTAACGGCTGAATAGTCCCCCAAAGGATGTTCTTCTGATTTTTTCGTCAATGATGAGGATTAAAAATGATGGGTTTGAGCAGATTATTGAGGTACCACAGATGGACGGGAACGAAAGAAGAAGATCAACCTGATTGTATTCCCTATGTGAATGCATTGTTTGGGTTAGATGTAATATTTGAGATTGGGCAACCTCATTAGATCGTACCTATTTCTACCAACACCTCATTATAACATCCCGGCAGAAAGTGTACCTCGTATGGAGATACACGATGATATCCTCTCCACCTTTCCCGGCATCTTTGTAGCAGAAGGTGATATTGGACCCCTCTCTATCGGCGGGAAGAACCCGGAACTTGAGACACTGAAAAACGAGATCATCGCCGGGACCAGGGAGCGGTATACCCTTGAACAGGTCAAGGATGAACCGCTCTTCAGGGCATACCGAAACTTCTTCTGGAGTGTCGGCATAGACCCGACAAAGACACGGCCGGCTTCTGAAGCCCTGGTACGAAGGATTCTTGCCGGCAAGACACTTCCTTCCATCAACACCGCTGTGGATGCCTATAATCTCGCGTCAATCCGGACCGGTGTTCCCATCGGAGCCTTTGATGCCGGGATGCTGAAAGGAGATCTCACGATGCGGTTTGCAGGAGAAGGGGAAGAGTTCCTTGGAATAGGAATGGAAAAACCACTCTTTCTCCGGAAAAACCAGGTAATCCTCGCAGATGAGAAAGAGATCATCGCCATTTATCCCTACAGGGACTCTGATGCAACAAAGATAACAAAAGCCACAAAGACAATCCATATCGTGGCCTGCGGAGTCCCGAATATACAAAAAGATACGGTGATTACTGCATATGAACTGTCTGCGAGATACCTGAAAGAGTATGCATCAGGTATCTGAAGGCGTGAAAATTCAGGGATAATTATTCTGCCTTTTTCTTCTCATATGCAATGATAATGACAATTTCTTCCTCTAGTGCCGGAATCTTGTGTTCGATTATATCCCATAGGATCAAAAGATCTACCCCAAAATATCCATGGATCAATGTATCCCGGAGCCCTGCTACGGCTCTCCAGTCTGTTGACGGGAATCGGGTTTTAAGGTCATCACGTACATTCTTGACTGCCTCACCGATAAATTCGAAGTTTTCGTATTACTGCATCTATCCGCATCCGATCGTCCATGAACTGTTCAAAGGTCATTTAGCCGATGTAAGACCTGACATTCTCTCTCGCTTCTGCTATGTCGTTAAGGGAGAGCAGCTGGGATCTAAGCATAAATGACATACCTGTGAATGTTTTTCACACAACTCCTTTATTCTGATAAGGAGTTATCAGAGAGATCTCCCTCAACTCCATTGAATAATATCTTTAAAAAATCTGAGTTAAAAGCCCTCAATGGAAACAAGATTTTGGAGATGTCTTCTTGTGGAGAATAGATGAGGAGTTTATCTGTCATATATCAACAGCGACGAATGTCTCTTTAGTACCTGGACGCTGATAGAGGGGGATACCATCACGTGCGAGCGCGGAAAGATGAAGCTCAATGGCCTCGGTAATATTTTTCTTTGCTTCTTCTTCTGTCTTTCCCTGTGAAACACATCCCGGAAGAGCTGGTACAGTACTAATAAACCAACTATCTTCGTTTTGTTCGATGAAGATTAAACCCGGATCTGCCTCCGGATTGCAGATCATTTTTTTTCAGGCATTAAAGATGGTTTACTCCCTTGGCAAGAATACTCTGACTTATCAGCCACATAATGGCAGTAAAATCCCCTATGAAAACTTCTCGTAATTCTGAAAATATCATCCTCATATAACAATCGGGTACCCCTATATGATATGAAAGGCAGTTGAGCATCCGTATGCAGGAGATGGTACAATCACAGATACCAAGTTGAGAACCATTCGCTGAAAGGTCAGATAGATACTCTTATTGCCAATAATAATTATCTATTATTATGCTAAAGAACGGTATTAACCCTTTTATTTTGGTTTTACTGGGACTCTTTTTGTTATTTACCAGTGGAGTATCTGCCGATACAGGTACTGATTCAGGAGATAAAGATCTCTGGAAGTCTATCGAAGATGCCTATGTGTACTGTTTTCCGTTGGTAATCGTGGATGCCACGATGAAAAACCGGACCAATACCGAGGAGGCGACGGATTTAAAGGCCCCGGTAAATCAGTTAATCTACAACAATATGGTGTTAACTGCAGACAACAGGGTTGTTGTCTCCCCCAATGTCGACAACATTTACTCAAGTGCCTTTCTCAACCTCAATACCTCTGCAATGGTATTTGTAAAACCCGAGACCGACCGGTATTGTTCTGTCCAGTTCCTCGATGCATATACCAACACGGTAGATGTCGTCGGTTCGGGAAGCAGGACCGGCGATTCACAGGATGAAGTGACCTGTCTTATCACCGGAAGAAATTACGAAGGCGTTGTTCCGGATGGAATGAAACAGATAGCGATACCGACCGATATGGCCTGGATAATTATCAGGACCGTGGTTAACGGGTCTGAAGATCTCCCTAATGTTGAGGCAATACAGGACCGGATGCTCCTGGTTCCCCTGAACGTTTATCTCAGCAATGAGGCCTATATCCCTGAAAAAGGAACGTATAACGCGGAGTACGATGGCGATCCCATCGATTATGTACTGGATATGTCTCCGGAAGAGTTCTTTTCCACGGCAAATAATCTCATGGTGACAAATCCTCCCCCTTCTGCTGATACCGCAATACTGAAAGATATACAGTCTGTTAATGTCGGGCCGGCCCTTACCTTTGATAAAACTATCCTTGGAACAGACGGAGAAAAGCAGTGGAAAGTCATGCTTAAAAACCTCGCACCGGCCCTGACTAAGCAAACAGCTGAATATATGATCTCTTCCGGTGACTGGGAGTATTATGGCGACCCTATTGGAGACTGGGGTACAGCCTATGCCTATCGGGGTCTGGTTGCAATAAAGGGCCTTGGTGCAAATCCAACATATGTTGCCATATACCCTGAGGCAGATACCGATTCACAAGGCGAGCAGTTATCAGGCGCCAACCGATATCTCCTTCATATAGACAAGGGGATGCTTCCACCGGTTCTTCATGACGGGTTCTGGTCATTTACCGTATATGGTGGTGATAATTTCCTTATTCCCAACGAGATCAACCGGTACTGCATCAATGACCGGAGTAATGTGACATACAACGAGGACGGATCGCTTGATATTCTTCTGCAGAATGAAAAGCCTGACGATGATAGGGTAGGCAACTGGCTTCCGGTAGGAACTGATGATTTTCGCATCAATATGCGGATTTATGGGCCTGACCTGGATAAGATCAGGAGCTCATGGAAAACACCACACATTCAGGAAGTACAGGTCTCTCCTGAAGAGAGTGAGATGAATGCAACAAAAGTCTGGGATACGGTTAAGGATGCCTATATCTTTAGTTACCCGCTTGTTCTGATGGATGCCACGATGGCTGAACACACCAATACCATCGAGCCGACAGACGAAAAGGCACCGGTTAACCAGTTCCAGCATGACAATCAGTTGAAAAACGCAGACTGGAGGTCAGTGGTATCGCCAAACGTGGACACGCTCTATTCCCAGGCTTTTCTGGATCTCAATACCACTGCTCTGGTATTTGTAAAACCCAGAACTGACCGGTTCTGTTCAGCCCAGGTAATGGATGCATACAGTAATACCATCGATGTCGTAGGTTCCGGTGGGGGAGCAGTAAACCCGGAGGATGAAGAGATATGCCTGATTACCGGGAGAAATTACGAGGGAGCGATTCCGCAGGGAATGACGCATATCTCTATACCGACCGATATGGCCTGGATTGTTATCAGGACTGTCTGCAACGGACCTGATGATCTCCCCACTATCGAAGCAATCCAGAAGCAGCTCCTCCTTGTACCGGTAGATGATTACCTGAGTAAGCAGACTTATCTCCCTCCAAAAGGGCGTTACAACGCAGAGAATGACTTCAACCCAGGGGATTATGTAGCTGCCATGTCACCTGAGGAGTATTTTTCCACTGCAAACCGTCTGATGGTGACGAACCCCCCGGCCCCTGCTGATGCTCCCATACGAGAAGAGATACAGTTGATCAATGTCGGCCCGGGACTTAGCTTTGATGGTACCATCCTTCCTGAGGATGCCCAGACACAGTGGAATGAGATGCTGGATTCAATGAACCCGGTTTTAAGCACGTATTTCCTCAGTTTTACCGAAAACCTAGGTGACTGGGTGTATTATCCCTATCCGATTGCTGAGTGGGGTACTGATTATCCCTACCGGGCAATCATAGCCCAGGTAGCTTTTGGTGCCAATCCAACGTACGTTGCCATCTATCCGGAAACAGCCTTTGATACAGAGAACCGGAAAGTCACCGGGAAGAACAGATATATCCTTCACTTTGATAAGGGGATGCTTCCTCCCGTTCTCCAAGGCGGATTCTGGTCAGTGACTGCCTATGGGAGTGATTCTTTCCTGATTAAAAACGAGATAGACCGGTACTGTATCAATGACCGGAGCAACGTGACATACAGCGGGGATGGGTCACTTGATATCCTTCTTCAGAATGAAAAGCCGGATGATGATTTGGTAAGCAACTGGCTTCCGATCGGAACCGATGACTTTCACCTGATCATGCGGATGTACCTCCCTGATATAAAAAAGATTGATGGGGAATGGGCAGTTCCTGAAATTGTGAAACAATAAGAACGGTGTGATAAGTAGAATCCGAACTCTGCTCTGAAGAGAGGAGAGATGAACCCTTTTTCCAGATATTTTCTCTCTTCATTAGTTAAATCAACCAGGTACTTCTGATTTTTTGAGTATAAACAACTATAAAGTACTTTTGATTGACTTTCTCGTGTACATGTAATAGCCGTACACCACAAGAAAAAGAACAGAGTGCCCCAGCCCGGATTT
>JAFGOM010000063.1 GCA_016926505.1 Methanospirillaceae archaeon | reverse complement strand
TTTCACCGGACACACTGTTCAACAGTAACGGAAAGGGTGCTTAGGATCAAACGGACAGGGTGTTCAATTTTAGCGGAATATACATTCAATTGAAACGTTATATACATCCACAGCATTTTAGAATTCAAACCGCAGAGGGTGGAGAAGAGGTCGATAATAATCAAGTAACTATGAGGCTGTTGCACAAATACAATTCGTCGATACAATAAGGCAAATTAACAGCATGAATATTAGGTATCACATTGTGAATTAGCCTTATAAAACTAATAAAAATCATTTGTGCAACAGCCTCCTATAAGGTGACTGAATCATATTCCTTGAAAAATCGACAGAGCCATTTTCATCGGAATCGATTCATGTTACAGATTCAGGCGATGACCATTAATTAGTTATAAAAACAGAATTAAGGATATAGCATGGTAAATGAGTGTAATAACCGATATGGCAGTATTCTTATCTGCATTATCCTGACGGGATTATTCTGTGTATCCCCCATTTATGCTGCAGAGATGTCAAATGATCAGATATCACAAGAATTAACGGAATTTTTTACGAATGAAGGGGCATCATCACTATCTTCTGATGATCTACGGACCATAGGAATACTGTTTCTTATGGCAGCAGATCTCAAAGAGGCAAATGAAAATGATGCCTATGAAGATATACCAGCCGCATTAGATCCTAAAACCTATGCATGTGTTGGTGCAGATTCAAAAACTGATTATTTCTCAATGGTATTTATCTTCTTAAACCAACTCGAATCGAATGGTAGTCAGTCTTTTAGAGGAATGAATTTTGGCGACCTTATGACTGCTCTGGGAATGACAGACGAAAACGCCGTTGCACTAGAACCAACACCCTATCAATATACAGATATCTCTCCCAAATCTTATAAGTCAGATATTGATCCCGATGCAATGATAAAAGCAGGATTGAATATCCCCAGAAAGCCAGGTACATATGCACAGTACATGATTATCCCAAACTGATACAATAATGATTATTGCGTGTGAAATAGAGTTTTTCCATCTGAAGGTGAGCAGATAATAACCGCATTAACCTTTTCGCTAAACTGAGTGGGTTCCTCGATATTCAAATCTTCCTGAATCAATCCAGAATAGATTGCAACATGCGGCCGATTACCCATACATAGTTCAGTTCTTTTTTACACGAAAATAAGGAGGGAACTGTCGGCCCCAAAAACCCCCGCATAATATAGGAGGCCGGGATGTTTATGTACAGGCTTGGAGGCTTTTTGGAGAACTCTTAAATAAAAGTGCATTCCTTGTAAGGGTATACCTCTTTCTTCTCGTTGCTGTTCATTGATTTTTCTCCAGACGTTTTTGAGTGATTTGGTTTCTTTTTCAACAGCCCACATGATGAAACCCCATATTCCCATCAACTTTGAGAAAGTTAAATAGGGGGAATTTTGTTGGTGATGGAAATAATCGATTCGTATGAATTAGAATGTGAAACTACGTTGATTGATTGACATAATATAAGAAATAAAGAGACCAAAATTTTTTCAGAACAGTATATTCAGGTTTGTCCAGATGTACTGCCAAAATAAATTCCGATCAGCAAAATAAGAGGATTCTAGGGCCATATTGTGATCAGAGGCCTGAAATGTGCGACCCATCGGTTAATAACAGTGAGATCGCATGATTCATGAAAAACAGAATGTGAGCGGGTTCATTACGTGATCGAAACCTCACGTTTACCTGATTGCATACTATGCATTAGCATAACCCCTGTTGGTAACACCAACTGTGTTTATTTTTACAATAATCATCACAAGTCATCGGATGGGGATTAATCATTCCATAATTGCAACAATACAGGCATTTATTCAGTGACTCGGCGCAGGGATCATAATCATTAACATCTGGCTTTTTTTCAAGTTCAATATAGATACCCGTGATTAGACTCCCAGGTGTCTCAAGCACATCGATTCTGGCGTTTTCCCGGTTAAAGGATGCCAACACCTCTCCTTCATAAAATTCCTTTGGAGCCACCACAAGGGTAAGAACCGTATTGTCGTCAGACCACGAAAGGTCTGATATCTCAACAAGCGGCACAGACTCGCTTTCGTTCTCTGAAAAAACCAGGGCACCATTCAGGGGACCAGTGAGATTTGTCAACAGCTCAACCGGAACGAGGCTGCTTCTTTCCCTGTCGGGAGCATGAAAGAATGGAACGAGATCCTGAATAGTTATCACAAACATGCCATCCGAACCTTTTGTGATGACACTTTCACCGCCCTGAACATATATTCCAAACGTGGGTACTTCGTCAGCCATACCTGCACCTGCCAGAGAAACAAGCGGGGGGGAACAGATGAATCCAGGATAAAATTACCGATTCACAATAGGGATTTCTATTAAGGGCAATAAATTTTTGTTATCCGAATCTGCACTTCGCCAAGAAAACAGATAATCCAATAGTTTTTCCGGGAACAAAGTCTCAAGCAAAATGAGAATATCCAAAACGAATATACGATGGGCCCGTCGAGATTCGAACTCGAGACCTCCGCCGTGTGAAGGCGACGTCATACCACTAGACCACGAGCCCTGCCTTAATAAAGTAGGTTCTCAGTTCTAATAAACCTGTTTGGAGTTAAAAAAGCTGATATGTTCAACGGGAATGACTTTTTAATACCGATAACCAGGTATTATAAGTGATTGAATCGATCGTAAACGGGCCCTCACATTCCGTTCATTCATACAGAAATAATGCAGGGCATCTCCCATGTTTTATAACGAATACCAGAACGTATCTCTTTATGATATCCATGATATATCATTCCCCGGCTGGTCATTTAAAAAACCATTGAGCACGAGGACAACCAGGATGGAAAAAACAAAAAAGTACGGAAACGAAAAAAGGGAGGTTATCCCGGTACAGGATCTTCTCCACGCTCTGGTAAAGTTCTATGAGATCCGTGGTGATCTCTACCGGTATGCTTCAATCCCACAGAGCCGTGAAAGTCTGAAAACAACATTCCGAGATAATTTTACGATTCTAAATTCACTCATTGGCCAATACGGGAATTCAGAACTCACTTGTGAAGAACAGTCAGAACTCGTGAGACTTGATGCACTCCTGGCAGAATATCAGAACCGGGTATTAAAAGCCCTGTCTCTTATTGACGAAGAAAGAAAAGAGGACGTTTTTGCATCGCTTATAGATGGAAACCTCCATGATTCAGAGATAGAGATCGATGAATTTTTAAAGAAACTGACAGGGGTTGCGTTACAAGATACAATCCCGTCCGGTTCTGAAGCAGACATATTCTCTGCAAATGTAGACACTCTTCTTACCATCATCGAGATATTAAGTGCGATAGCCATAGTATACCCGGGAGTCTTTGTAGCCCTGGGAGTTCCTGCAACCCTGACAAAATCTGTTGCACTGCTGTATGAGATAAAAAAAGTCCGCCCAGGAGTGGAACTGATTCTGAACCGGAAAGAAGAAATCATCATAATAGCCGGGACAATGACTGCTTTTGCCGATGAAATGCAGAAAAATGCAATACAAACACTTAAACAAAAGGCTGCAGAAGGGAAGATTCAGAATCTCTTTGTGGTTGATGATAAGGGTAACCGGGTACCGGTCAAAAGCCTTATCACCTACGTTCTTAATAACCGGCAGAACAGGAAAGGAGAGCAGATAGAAGAAGAGGAGAATGAAAGCATAAGTCGGGAAACGGAAGAATCCGGCTTCTCCCGTGAGATGCTTCTTTTGATCACCCGTATGTTTGATTCTGTTCGTTCTCCTTTCAGTGACTCACAGACGGCTTCCAATCAGGCTGAGTCAGATAAAATCCGTGCCAAAAATGAGAGCATAGCAACGGAACGAGAAGATATGTTCCGGTTTTGGGAGAATCTCAATCATTTCAGGAATCGCATCGGGACAGATATCAGTAACACAATTCAGGGCATATCCAACAGGATCCCTTCCCAGAGACCAGCCAGTGAGAACAAGAAAGCAGGTGAGAAAAAAACGAAATAAACATCAATACATGATGAGGATATCCAAAAAAGTAACCGTAACCCGTTAAATGAGTACTTGGACAGGACTCTTTAATGCTGAAGATGGATGGTGCAACCACTCCATTAATAAACAGGGACAGACCGTGATATAATATCCCTTTACATTTTTTCCTTTTTTTAAACGGTTTATCCTGATCCATCCAATCCACAGACAAAGTAAGAATGTCAATCTCATTCAGACATGAATACAAAGGTTCTCATACATTATTTTTATTGAGAAAATCCAGGTACTAGACCCTTTTTTCAATATTTCTCAGACAATTCGAATTGCACAGATACTGGAAAAACGAGTAGTTTTTTCTGCTTTTATGAATAATTCATGATACGACTCATAAGACACCGGAATAGCCAGCAATCCAATACGATATTTCATGAAACAAAACCTATCCCTAAAAACAGTCCTCCTTCTTGTCATAACCTTCAGTAGTACCGTCACTTTTGTATCAGGCATATCAGCTGGAGAAGATAATGTCATATACATCGGTGTTCTGCTCCCCCTGTCCGGATCGATGGGGACACCGATGGCTGACGCACTGGAACTTGCCGTGCAACAGATAAATGAAGCTGGAGGAATTGGAGGAAAACCGGTCAGTCTTGTCATGAGAAATACACAGACCGGTGATTGTATGACGTATGCCAAACAACTGGCAAAAGATCCCAGGATCCGGGTTGTTATCGGGCCCTACACCTCTGATGATCTCTTCGCAACAGCTGACATCTTTATGAAAAACCACAAGGTTCTTGTATCCCCTACCGCATCTTCAGATGAGATATTCCGTGCTTTTTCAGAGACCGGATCAGTATGGCGGACCATATCAGGAGATGGTGATATCACCTCGGTTATCATGCAGCATATTGCCGCCCATGATGCAGAATCAATCGCTCTTCTCACCCCGGACAGTTCCTATGGAAAGACATTCTATGACTGGATCCCCTTCTGGGCAATAGAGACCGGAATTTCCGTTACCGGTGCAGAAGAGTTTTCACAGCCTGAACAGATACCTGCAGCAATCAAAGAACTGGCTGCTGATGATCCGGATTACCTGATCTTTGTGAATTCAGATGATAATTCAGAAATAGTATCGGCACTCGATGCTTTAGAGAAACTGGATTATCAGGGGAATATCTACCTCATCTACCCTGGTGTGGATGAAAAAGGCAGGTTAACGGAGAGACTTGGTACAGGCTCTCTCCTTTCAGGGATGATATCAGGAAAATGGAAACTGCAGAACGAGTCGGTCAGTACCACAACCCTTCCTGATGATACGCTCATACTCATGTCCGGGCCACTGGAAGATGCATTTTCAGAAGAGTTCGAAGAGATCTCAGGAGAACAACCTTCAGGGTTTGTTCCGCAGGCCTATGATGCGGTTCTTGTGGCATCAGCCATCATGGCACGGTTTACCGCATACCCTGATAAATCACCGAAACATGCTGCAGAGTCCATTCTCCTGAAAGTGACGGGCGATTCACTTCCCAGGACTCCAGAGGGATTTCAGACCGCATTTGACCGGATTAAGCAGGGTGACGCTCCAATAATAACCGGTGCTACCGGACCGCTTGTATTCAAACCGGAAGGGACTGATCCAGAGATTCCCTGGTACGGGACATACACCATGGAAAGGGGAATGGTGATTGAAGATCCCATACTCTACCGGGATCTGACAAAAACTGCTGCGATAGAAGAACCCGAGGATTCGTCAGGCACACCACAACCGGATGATGCCTTGTATGGGGATTTCTGGGCAGTAATAGGTGCATTATCCCGTGACTGGGCGAATTACCGGCACCAGGCTGATGCCCTTACCGTGTACCAGTATGTGAAGGATCAGGGTGTCCCGGATGACCATATTATCCTTCTCGTATACGATGATATCCCCTATGACACACGGAATAAAAAGCCGGGAGAAGTCTACCATACCCCTGAGGAGATGGAAGTCAGGACAGAAGCAGAACCTGATTACATCGGGGATACGATAAATAAGCAGATGGTTCACGACGTGCTCCTCGGGACCGGCGGGTTTAAAGACAATCCACTTCTGCTGTCTGATGAGAACGCAACGGTCCTGCTCTACCTCTCATCCCATGGTGCTGCAGGTGGAGAACTTCTTGTTGGAAAAGGAGAAGAACAGATATCACCAGAAGATTTCTCCCTCATCATTGAAAAAATGGCAGAAGAAAAGAAGTTCAAACGGATGCTCGTGGTTCTGGAATCGTGCTTTAGTGGAGCCACAGTGGAAAATGTCAATACTGACAATGTTATACTCCTTACTGCTGCATCAGGTAATGAAACATCAAAATCAGCAATCTATGACTCAAACCTAGCCATCTGGTTGTCTGACGAATTTACGGATGAGCTCATCTCCACTCTAGAGGCAGCAGATCCTCGTATGCCACTGCATGACCTGTACCAGGAACTATACAGGAATGTCCGTTCATCCCATCCAACCCTGGTTCGTGGTAACTCTTCACTCAATATCCCAGCAAAGGTCTTTTTCGGAGGAACGCCATGAAGATTAGTTCAAAGAGAGATATGAGACCTGTCAACTCCAGAAAGAGTAACTGGAAGAGAGGGAAACACTATCCTGATATCTCCCCTTTCACCACGATACCAATGAGCCACAACCTAGCTCTTGTTCTTGGTTTTGTTGTTATCTGCTTGTATATCTCCCCTGTTTTAGCCCAGAATAATACTCCTCTGTATTGCGGGGTAATACTCCCCTTATCCGGCGATTTAGGCACATCAGGGCAGGAATTCCTCTCAGGCATCGAGCTGGCAGCAGGTGAGATCAATACACACCGTGAGAGTGAGTACCATGTACAACTCGAGGTACGGGATGATGCCGGGGATGCCGGTACTGCCCTTTCCCATTTTAAGGAGATGCAGGCATCCGGTATTCCTGTTGTTATCGGATCGTTTACTACAGCAGTAACATTGAATATGGCAAAAGATTCGGAACAATCAGAGAGCACTGTGCTCATTGCTCCCCACGCGAACGGGATGGCATTATACGGGATCTCCTCCCGGTTTTACCAGGTAAACACCCCGGTAATCAATCTTGGCAGGTTTGTCTCTGAATGGGTCTCTTATACCGCTGAACGGGTGGCAATACTGTATATTGACAACGAGTACGGGAGATCCCTGGTAGATGGGATGGTATCTGACCTTGCGAAAGGGACCGTGCAGGTTACGGGGACAGAACCTATCCCAGATGATGCTGATATAGATAAACTGGTTCAAGAAACACTTGATGGCGGTCCCGATACCGTTGTCGTGGCAGTGTATGATTCGCGTCTGGAAGAGATCCTGACAAGCCTTGCGGATGCCGGGTACCGTGGCCAGGTGGTACTCACGGAAGCCGGAGGAATGAGGAACCTCGCGAGCAATATCACAGACAGTCTTTCTCAGTTCTCAATCTGCACCATCTCGGCCAGTACCTCACTTGTCCAAGGGGCACATACGAACCGGTTTGTCACGGCCTACAGGGAAAAGTATGGCAGGGATCCATCTGAAGGCTACGCAGGGTATGGGTATGACTCCATGATGATAGTATACCATGCGGTTTTGCAGGGACCTGCCAACGGGACCATTTCCGGATATTCTATCAGGGATGGTCTAGATACGATACAGTACTACGGGGTGACCGGCCCGAAGGTGTTTGATGAGAAGAATGCTGTAGGTCCGGCTATGGACCGGTGGGTGTTTAAAGACGGGAAGTTTGAACTGATGTCAACATCGGTCCTGTAATTGTTGTAACTGATACTGTCCCGTAAGATATCCCGGGGCTGGAGATATGTTTCTCTGTCATATTTTCCGGGAATGGTTCAGCAAAAGAGCCAAAACCGATAAACGGGTGAGGCTACAGGTATCCTCCCCCTGCTTTTCTGAACACTGAGTCTTACAATCACTGCAGCCGGGACGTCCAAAGAATATGTATCCGGACCTGTTATTGTTCCAGGAATTCTGCCTATATATCAGGATATGGTCCCGGAATAATAGCAGGATGTCTTTTGGGTATGAATGATAATCCCTCTTGTTCATTCACAGTGAGATTGCCAGAAATCCCCACGGATAGTCCAGGCAATGATCGTCAGAACAGTCAGCTGGTGATTTTCATCGACGGAACCGGCAGGTGAATCATCCAGTGGTGGAAACGTCCGGGACTGCAATATCCAGAAAGGATGCAGTCCGCTAATGTAAGGTTGGGGCCTGGTGGAATATCTCCTTATTTTTCCGTTTTAACCCCCTGATCCACTTGTCCATATATGTGTCAGCCCCCATGTTGAAAAATCTCAATGAGAGCGTAAATCGTAATGCAATTGTATTACATATGTAAGGTCATGCAACTCAAAAAAATTCATAGTCCGGCCGGTTTATTCATCCAGGCATTTTGCTGATATAACCAGGGTCAACCATCCTGATCATCATGGTACCATGTTAAACCGTGTTAAACGGATATCTACCGGAAACACACAACAGAATGAAAATGATGCAAGTAACGAAAAATTCAACTCACATGTGAACCACATGCAGGGCATCAATATAGCATCTGGTTCAACGTACGGGATGTTCATAATATGCTCTCTGGCACCAACGGGTATTTAGGAGACAAAAATAACAAAATTCCATGGCGGGCCGTGCTTCTGACCCCTATCTTCACATGATATCGAATGCTGAAATAACAGGGTCAAGGAATAAGAACTTGAAGAGACCAACGTATGATCGATAGACTCACATAGCTATCTGTCATGTAATCATTACTGAATTATCTGCATCGGCAAGACACCAGATATCCTGAGGAGGAGAAAACCAATGAGTACACTTTCTGATACTTCCTCTCTCATCCCGCTGCCAATCAGAGATACGGTTATTCATACCCTGTTACCTCATGGAGTCACACAAATTCTTGTTTTTGGAAGTTATGCAACCGGGAACCCTACCCCGGAGAGTGACCTCGATCTCATCGTTTCATTTCATACCCGAAAAGACCTCTTTGACCTGGGAGGAATGAGGGAAGACCTGATAGATGCCCTGGGTATCCAGGTGGATCTGCTCAGCGAGGGAGCGATCAGTCCGTACCTGAAAGATAAGATAAAAGATGAAGCTGTGGTGATTTACTCTGAAGGATGAGAGTATGTACCTCCTCCATATTCGTGATGCGTGCCATAAAATTATGGATTATATGCAAGGGATTGATGAAGAAGCTTTCATGGATTCATCGATGCTCCAGGATGCAGTAATCAGACAGATATCAATAATCGGCGAAGCGGGAACCCATTTCTCAGCTGAAACAAGGGTAAAACATCCGGATATTCCATGGAGAAAGATCATAGGGATGAGAAATATGCTGATGCATCAGTATTTTGGAACCGACCTTGCATTTGTCTTTATCACCGCTACTGAGAGGATACCTGAACTCACTGAACGGGTAGAACTGATCATTGCCTTATCAGGTCGGAAATGAGCAATACCCCATACACCCGGTTTTTCTAAAAGCGGACCACATCAAATTTCTTCATGAAAACAAGTGGTGCCGGGCATCGTTACAGGGAACGATGTATTGATCTCCTTAAAATCGATGACACCAGTGCAGGTTTCTCAAATATCAATTGGATCTGCAAGGATTGTTTCCCTAAATTCCTTGCGAATCGCCCATCCTGGCACCACATCAACCAGCCTGCCAAAAATATCCTCGAAGTAGAGTTTCAGACCGGAGAGGTTGAGAAGATCCGCACCGGGAGCAAAATCCACCAGGGAATTTTGCAGAATCTGCACTATGGTATCAGGAGAGAGAGCCGGCGCCATCGTTCTCCGCACGCAAGTATCTGGTCAGCTGGTGAGAAAGAGATGAAATTCCTCCCGTTCCATCCGGGCTTGTTTCATAATTGACATAAGGGTTCAAATCGGAATAGGATCGCGTTTCGGAATGATGACCAGCAGTTTGGTACCGTCAGCATCCTTATAGAGGGCTACATGACTCCTCTTACCCTGGAATGGAGCATCCAGGTAGCCAATTCTTTTAAATTTTTTAATGAGAGTATGTGAGGAGACCTGCGGTAATTTCACGCAGCCTCAACCTCGATGGTTTAAGCAAATTTTTCTGCCGAGGTTATTGAGGGAAGAGCATCAGATAATAGTCCCAAAAGATCGGCATTCCTGAGCCAGAGATCGATCGCTTCACGCAGATTTTCAAGTGCTTCTTTTGGAGTATCACCACAGGAAGAAAGTTCCTGTCTCCATACATTTTGAAACGTACACCCCGTCTTCTTCCCATATAAGGGTTGTAAATTGATATCTCTTCATTGAACAGATCTCCTTTTGATATACCATCATATGCTCTTCTCCCCTGAATAAATTCTCTCAATATCTGCAGATCATAAAGGGGATGAAGTTTTTTATTGCACAATTACCTCTCACGGGCATTAGCGAACAAATCTGTAGTAGACCATGTCAGGCAGAACTGCAACCCGATGTTTCCTGGATATTCACCGGTCAAAACCCGGCTATTCGCATCAATCCCATCTATCAGAATTAATTTATCTCCCGTTCCCCGTACCGGTCCCGGTACCTCTCCGGAACCGTGATCACCGACGGCTGGGCATGGGCCCATTCCCTGGTCAGTTCATCAGGATTGGAGAATGTTTTAATCACGATGGGATCAGATCCATCAATTGGATCAAAGGATAGCTCACCACCCAGATCCATGATACCAGGAGATATTTCAAGGATGGTACAGACCCAGTCGATACGATTGTTACTCGAATCTATCCTTCGATACCGTTTCCCCGGATTCCTGCCACAGAGTATCAGATGATCCCGTGCTCTTGTAGTTCCCACGTAAAACAGACGTTTACGCTCTGCAGCCTCCTTCTCCTTCTGAATAAGTGAGAGTCCCCGGTATACCGGTGTTTCATCAATCTCGTATTCACGATCCGGATTTGGGATCTTCACGCCCACCAGAGCAGCATGGTCTCCTGCAAGAATGGCTCCTGACCGCCCCTCCCTGGATGAACCCATGTCAGGCAGAACAACAACCGGAAACTCAAGCCCTTTTGCTGCATGGACCGTCATGATATTTACTGAAGTCTGGGCCAGGGCATCGAGGGCAGCCTCTCCTTCACGTTCCTCTGCGGTGATGGAGTTTGTAAGATCTGAGATAAGATCGCTCAGGTCGTAGGATCCTGATTCACACCGGTTGCGGACAATCCGGATCAGTTTTTCCAGATTTGCGACCTGCTGTTCACCCATCGGGAGAGCCCCGTATACGGTAAGTATCCCGGATTCTACAAGGATATTCCGGATCAACCGGCTTATCGGAATCCTGCCGGTGGATGAGAGCCAGCCCGGAAGGAGCCTGTCTGCCCGTTTGAGAGAATCAATATCAGGATTCTCCGGGTTCTCGGCAATATACCGCTGCAGCCGGCCATAGAGCGTTGTTCCCCTGGGAAGGCCCTTCATCGTCTTTATCGCATGTATCATCGGATCAGAGAGGCCGATGTACGGGGATCTGAGCGTTCCAAGAAGTGCTGCATCATCATAGGGCCGAAGCAGGAAAGAGAGCAGATTAAAGATATCATACATCTCCTGCCTGGAATAAAACCCGACCCCGCCATGCACATAAAATGGCGTATCCTGCCGGGACAGGGCAAGCATATACTGGGTCAGGTATGTCCGTCTTTCGAGAAGAATGGCAATATCCCCATAGGTGACCGGCCGTTCCTTCCCTGAACTGTCGGTTATCCAGGTATCCTGGCAGGAGACCATCTGGTGGATCATCTCGGCGACCATACCAGCCTCAATCTCTTTCTGATCTGCGAGCGTTCCTTTTGATTCCCCTTTCGGCGGGAATAA
This sequence comes from Methanospirillaceae archaeon, assembly GCA_016926505.1. Classification (GTDB taxonomy): domain Archaea; phylum Halobacteriota; class Methanomicrobia; order Methanomicrobiales; family Methanospirillaceae; genus JAFGOM01. Next base: position 5,336 of record JAFGOM010000063.1, on the reverse strand, counting down.
GATCCGGACAGAACCCTCACATCCCTCTCTGGCCGGAGAGACTGCAAGCGGCTCATACCCGAACTCCCATGGTTTGTCAGCCGATGCAAAGATGGAGGAGAAGAGGAAGTTTACAAACCCGATAACCTCCCGGGAACTTCGAAAACTCACATCCAGGTTGGTAAGCCGCCCTTCACAATCAACAAGAATCCGGTTTTGTGCCTCCTTAAACCGGGTCACATCTGCATTTCGAAACAGATATATCGACTGTTTCGGGTCCCCGACGATGAAGAGACCACGCTTTCCAGGGATCAGCCGGCCGGTAATAGCTGTGATGATATCAAACTGTGCCGGATCGGTGTCCTGGAACTCGTCAACCATGATATACTTGTACCGGGGACGGAGGTGCTTTTGCACGATATCCTGGTTATCAAGAAGGAAATGCTTGCACAGGCGGATAAGATCGGAGAAATCAAGTGCTGATGCCTGCTTCTTTGCATCGGTGACTACCTTATGGTACCGTTCGGAGATCACCTGTAAATCAGCATAGAAGGCAAAGGTGGCCCTGGTAAAAGCACAATCCCGGTCTATTGCCAGTTCAAAGTAGGGAAGTGCCTTCTCCAGGGAAGCGGTAATGTCAGCCTTTGCATCCCGGAACAATGTAAGGTCTCTCTCATCCCAGTTCTTCTTAGAACCGATCCTCCCAATCGGGCGGATCTCAAGAAATGCACGGGCAGCCCTGGCCAGTGCATCTGGTGGGGCATCACGGTGTAACTGCATCAGAATCGGAACCACCTGGTTCAGATATTTTACTGCAGAATCACTGGCATTCGTGTATTTCCGTGATAACCGGACGAGATGGTTAATAGCGGAAGAGTTAACCGGATCGGTAAAAAACCGTTCTGTCTCCGGTTCTCTGATGCCATCGAGAAATTCTCTCCAGATCTCTACCATCTTCTCAGGGTTTTCTGCTGCCATGGCAAAGAAGGAGGTATAGTGGTCATAATGCTCATCTATCGCGAAAAGCATCTCTGCAAGCCTGAACTTCTCAACCTGGGAGAGGATCCTGATGAGAGCCTCCCTGACCCCTGCCGGGGGTTTTCTGAGCACCTGTTCAAATGCCTCTTTTTTTACGAATGCAGCCTGCCCCCCGTCAAGAATAGCAAACCCCGGTTCAAGGCCTGCTTCGATTGCAAACTCACGAAGGATCTGTGCACAAAACGAATGAAAAGTCATTATTGGAGCGATGATAACCTCTTCTGCCGCTTCTTTCATCATCCGGTCTGTGGGATCCTCTGCAAGACGCCGGGTAATGGTTGATCGCACCCGGTCCTTCATCTCGGCAGCAGCCTTATCAGTAAAGGTCAGGGCAAGGATCTCTCCGGGCCTGAGTCCTTCCTGCTCAAGAAGGTTTAGATACTTCAGAACCAGGACAAATGTTTTCCCGGTTCCGGCCCCGGCAGTGACCACCATGCTCTTGTCATGGAGGGTTATCGCCTCGGTCTGCCGTTCTGTTGCTGCCATCACGCATCACCTCCAGACGAAAGCATATCACCATCTTCGCCGGTACCTCCCGCCTCCTCCGGATACCGGATCCATTCACCAAGGCGTGAACCCCGGTCAGGCTGGAATCTGCATATCGTCTTATACGGACAGAACCAGTCAGGACTACACCCCCGGTCAACATGGATGGGAAAGAACCCCTGATGGATATGCATAACATGACGACAGGCCTGATACAGTGCATTGTCCATGATATCCTCCCATCTGGACTCAGATCTGGGCATCTTTCCCCGGGGAAGACCGTTTTTGTATTCCGGATTATACAGACTTATTGCATAGGTTACAGACCGGTGAAGATGACAGTAGGATCCATACACCGGATTATTCCTGGTAATTTCTGCAAATGCCATAAGATACAGGGGAAGCTGCAGGGCTTTTCCTGATGTTATCTCTGTCGTTGAAGGGATTTTTATCCCGGTCTTATAGTCAACCACCCCGAAATCTCCCCCTTTTGTGATATCAATCCGGTCAATTTTTCCGCACAGGAGAAGCCCATCCGGGATATCCTCAAGAATAAAGGAAAGATCCTCCTTCTCACTAAGCCTTCGTCTGGCAATGCGAGCAAGGTTCACGGGATCAGGGACAGAAGCAGGATCATCATCCCCTTGTGCTACTGCTCCGAACGAGAACTCAAAGTGTTGTGGAATGAACTGCATGGGTTGTTCTCCCTCTTCGTCAGGTGCAAGACGGGCAATCTCCGCCGCAACATACTTCTCAAACACTCCTGCTCCATATCGTTCACCCCCCATAAGCTGCCTCCGTTTTGCGAGCCAGACAGGGGTTTCATAGGAGACTGCATCCAGTTCCTCACCGGCAATCTCAAGGATAGAAGCGACTGCATCCTGGTACTTCTCCTGCCTGAGTGGGAACCCGTCTTTCTCATGTACTCTACGTTTAAACCTGCAAACAACCGAATGAATGAGCCTCCCTTTTGCATCAGGAGAGAGGTCACTGCCAAGCAGAGGAAGTGGTTTGATAGAAAGAATGTGTTCAAGATAAAACCGGTACGGACACCGGGCATACGTCTCAAGAAGCGTTGGCGACCAGGGATATAAGGGACCAAACCGCTCTTCCATCTCTTTTTGGATTGCAGGTCCGACGCCTACTATGCCATCATATACTGACCGGTTCAGTCTGAACCGGAAGTTTCGCTCGATTCCGATACGGGATACAACATCAGAAACTCGTTCACTGCCTGGCAGAGAGGCAAGCGCTTCATCCCACCGGGAGAGGGCCATCATTGAACCGGAATAACAGGCATTTTCAGAGTCAGAATGCAGGTCAGGTTCAAAGAGGAGAGCCTCCTCTCCCCATGACGGAAAAATCCCAGCCTGCATAAAAGGTCCCAGGAAGGAGGAATACAGGGCGGTTCGTTCATCACGGTGCTCATACGAGCTCAGGTAGACATGATTCTTTCCTGCCAGTAATGCAGAGATAAACCGGTATCGCTCCTTTCTCAGGTACGCATGGAGATCATCCCCGATCTTTCCGGCTTCACTCCCGTTTACAAACGGAAGACGATAATTGAGCCGCGGTATCAGTCCTTCATTGAGTGATGCAAGGAAAAGATATGGGACCTGCAGGTGTTCTATCTCACGTATCCCTGCAACAAAGACCCCGGTATTACTTTCGGTTCGTACCTTTTTATCCATCAGCAGCAGTCGCACCCGTGAAAGGAACTCAGGAAATGAAAGGACCTCGTCCTTACTTCCCGGCTGCTGTGTAAGATCAGTGAGTATCTCATTAAATGCAAAAAGGGCATCCTCTTCATCTCGAGAAAGAACAATTCCCCCATCTGATGGCGTTATTCCCGGAGCAGGAAACCCGATACTCTTCTGCATGCCCCGAAAGGCCTCGCAGTGATCGGAGACGGTATTTCGTGCCAGAAGAGTTCGGAGGAGGCGGATGAGGCTGAGTGCTCCTTGTATCGTCAGGAGGATTGTTTCACGAGGCAGCGGTCTTTTCGGAATATATACGGCTTTTTCTTTCTCACCATCTCCGGCCTCTTCAGACCCTGTATCCCCGGTGATATATCCGATGATCTGCAAAAACCGGGAGTCCCAGTCGATATATCCGCCGGTAATCCCGTAACTTCTGCAGATAAGGTCCAGGGATTCATAATCAAGGTGGAGGGTCTCTCCTGATCCCTCCTTCCCCGCCTTCTCCCGGGTATAGTTCAGATACGGACTTCTGACAAGACGGACAAAATCCTCGTACCTGAACCCTTTCTCCACGCATTCTCCGAGAAGCATGAAAAAAGAGACGAGAGGTGATAAAGAGAGAGATGGTGCAGTACTGCTGTGATAGGGGATATGATAGTCATCGAATACATCTGCAAGATATCCCTGAACACTGTCAGGATCAGGAAAGACCACCGCGATATCTTCTAAAGGTATGTTCTGCTTTCTGAGGCGAAGAACCTCTTTTGAAATACCGGAGAGCTCTGAAACAGGGTCTTTCCATTCGGTAAGAGAGAAAGAGTCCCTCAATAGTCCGGCCTTCTCATCAGGGAAAGAATCAGAGAAGACTGATGTTACCGCCTTCTCCTTTGGTGATGCAGGGATGGTAACGGCCCCATATCTCCTCCCCTGATAGACCCAATCAGCATCAGCAGCAAAAATGCCGGTATCCTCCCCGATGGGGGCAGCATATACCATATGCGGTATCTTTCCGGCACAGGTCTGAATCAGGCGTTTTTCAAGGGGTGCAGGATTATACCTCCCAAGCCAGAAGAGATCAGTGAAGAGAGGAAGTATCTCACCAGAAGGTCTTCTCTGCAGGGTTTCAATGACCCAGTGTACCAGTGTATCACTGGTAACGTGTGAAAGCCGCTCAACCCTCCGGCAAAATGCGGTATATATCACTCCTATCTGTTCACTCTTCCTGGTCTGAAGGTTCTCAAGACAGTCAGGATATACCAGTTCATTCCTGATAATATAGGAGAAGAGACGCTGGAATTCAGCAAGCATCCGTCCTGAAGGAGAGCTGCCACTCATGAACAGAGAGAGTTCTTTGCTGTGATCGGCAATGACACGGGAGAGAAGAAGTCGAGAGTCAGGGTCTGATACATAGGTTATTCCTTCACCGTATCTGGAGAGCAGAAAGAGACAGAGGTCATCAGGTGTGCAGATAAGATCCCAAACTGCAGTCTCACTCCGGTCTGCAAAAAGGTCCTTTGCCTTCCGGACAAGGGTATCAGTCGGAAGGATAAGCCAGGATGTCCGGGGTCTCTCCTCTAGTGAAGCAGAAAAACGGGTAAGGAGATCCTCTAATCCCAGGCCGGGTATTGCATAGAGTAGGGTAGCCTCCTCAGGCATATGGATACTCATTGGACTGACAACCATAAAGAGATCTCAATTCATGATATGTAACTACTGGTTTATCTTCAATTATCTCCTGCTTTCTTGTCTGGACTGCAAAGTTACTCCGGGCGGTTACTCATCCTCGTGATCGCAATTCTGTGCAATCAGGTACCCAGGCATACTAGGAGAGGATACTATCTTGAATCTCCCCTTCTGAATCCGAACCAAGAGGGACCAATTTATAGACGTCAACAAAATGATCTAAAACCGCAACTTTTGCGCTTTTACAGGATTTTCTTTCTTCACAATTAAAAAAAACATTGATACCAGCAGGGGTCCCATCATGATTCAGAAAATATATTTCTCACTCTGCTGCCCAGGTATTCTGGAGAATTCTAACTTATCGTCCTGAGTTTGTGAATTTATACCTTACAGGTGGCTAAGCCTCTTTTCACCAAACAAATTTTTGAACCCCATCTTCTTCAGTTGACC
>JAFGOM010000062.1 GCA_016926505.1 Methanospirillaceae archaeon | reverse complement strand
GGCCAGGGTGAAGTAATCCGGGTGCAGAAACTTCCTTTCCGGCCAGACTGGGAAGCGGTCGTGAGTCCGGTTCTTGACTGGGCCGAAACGCGGCCTGAGGCAGATACAAACCGCATCGCTCTCTGGGGTATCAGTTTTGGCGGCTACCTTGCTCCCCGGGCTGCTGCCTTTGATGACCGGATCGCTGCCCTTATTGCAGACGGTGGAATTTATGACATGGCAGCAGATGAGGTTGACCAGTTCCGCCGGGGATTCCCTGACCCTCTAAATACCACCCGGGATGACGTTTTTGCATACATCGAAGAGAACAAGGATGAAGTAAGTGAAGAGATGTATGCCATGATGGAACACTCAACCAGCATGGACTGGGCCATCACACAGGGGATGTTTGTATTCGGTGTTGATACTCCTGCAGATGTCATGCTGGCATACCGGGATTATACCATGGAAGGAATCATTGACAAGATACAATGCCCGACACTGGTCTGCAACGGGGTCAGCGATTCAAAGATGGGAGAACAGGCAGAGATATTTTTCGATAACCTGCCGGGAGAAAAGACATACCTTCTCTTTTCCAATGAGTACTGTGCCGGTGAACACTGCCAGCTCGGTGCAACCGCCATCTCGTTCCAGGAAAAGTATGACTGGCTCGATGAACAACTCCATCCCTGATTTTCTTTTCTTCATCGGATATGATCCCTTGATGAAAAATCAGAATTCAGGGATGGCTAGACAAGAATATACCTATTGGGAATGTAGGTTACTTCTTCCAACTGGAGCTCCCTATTGTCCGGCCAGATGATGGTCACAAGATCGGGTTGGAAATCCTGTTCAATGAGTTTACCTCGAATATTGTAAAACAAGAATTTCGCCAGCATTCCAGTAAAACTCGTCAAAATAAACCCGAACAGAAGTAGGACGGACTGCCCGTTCATGGCTGCCCACTGGGTCATATATTCCCGGGTAAAAGAATACGATCCAGTTCTGTTCTCATCCACGTAAAGAATGCTCTTTGCCAGATCGTTATCCCCAATACCCGGCGATGATAAAATTTCAATCTTGTTATCAGATAAGATACAGGCAGGGTTATCATTCCGCTGTTATCATCTGCAAGTTCTATAGTAACTTCAGAGACGGTCATGGCAGTGCCCGGGAATCATTTAAAAAATATTAATATCAGGATTCGAATAGTATTTTTTTCTCACCATTTCACATCTATTATTATTTTTTTAAGAACAGGATAATGATTCATGGTATTTATTTCCCTGAAAGAGTCAGATCTCCTCATGGAAATGTCGGCGTAATTCCACCGCCTCTACCACCACCAGAGGTCATCTCAGAAATCTTGTACGTGGGCCCGCTGGGAATTAATGGAGGGGGGGACGGACTTGGAGACGGGGATGGCGGGGCATATTCGTCTCCCTCGCATGTTCTTACAATATAGGGTCCGTCCAGGGGAGAGCAATAATTTGTGGAATAACTGGAATATTTATCTGATATATGGGTTCCACTGTCATCAGCCCAGTATTTAGTAAAGACCATACTACAATCCCATTTAGCCGTTGCAGCATTATAATTACAGGTTACTGATGTAGTTGCGCCGGATGATGGTTCATCACAACCACACATAAAAACAGCTCCGATGACCAACAGAATAAAAAGCAGTAGCTTCCCGCTTTGCATACCAGTATTTTTCCCAGAAATGGGATAAATCTTCTCTTTAGACAAAAATAAAGAGTAATGCCTGGAACCAGATATCCGTAATTACCAGGAACGGTTAATCACGGTATTGTGAGGATAATACAACCAGGGTCATGAAATAATCTATTATCAGTATAATTATCAGTATAGAGATTGATCCAATAATGGATCACTTGTGTAATAAATAAAAATGATCTCGTTCTGGATGAATTTCACAACAGACGTGCACATTTATGATATGAGAGACAGTGACATCATGTTTTCCCCCGGGTATCACCAACAAATTTTTTATCCTCCTCCGTTTCCATAACTGGGCAATGGAATTAATCACTATCGGTGTCATAAATAGAGGATAATGTAAAAACCTACAAATTCATCGCCCTTTTTTCATGCGGCTCACCGGTAAACCATACCATAACCATTTCGTCCCATTCAGTATTCATTCCAACTGATAAAACGGGGCCAGATGCAGCATGCCACCAATGTGATGATATTTTAATCTGAAAAATGAGAGAATGAAGATTTACTGAAAATTTGCCGCTACCAAGTCGTCTTTCCTAAAAAAACAATCTTACCATCCTGTATCAAACTACCAGAGGGTCAGGAACCCTGCGCTGCCCCCCGTCCATTTCCGCTCACCTCACCAAGAAAAAAAGAAAAATGAGTCGGTTTATAGGGTGACATACATATTTGGTATGTACGTTACATTCTCCAATGGTAATTCCCTGCCATCAGGCCAGACAATGGTTATGAGATCCGGCATAAAATCAGGTTGGATCAGGGCAAGACGTGGGTATTCTCCGATAAGGGTTTTATTGGTTCTCCAGTCAAACCGGTCAAAATAAAAACCGTGAAGGAGAAGAACCGGCTGCCCGTTCATATCCGCATACTGGGTCATGTTATTGACGGTAAAGGACCAGGTCCCTGTTCCATGCTCGTCTAACCCGAGAAGGCTGTTTGCCATACGCAGAACTCCTGCACACTCAGAAGACACAATAGCAATTTCATGATTAGAGAGTTTATATGTTGCAGTGATGATTCCGCTGTTATCATCTGCAAGCTCAATTGTTGCCCCGGTAATGGACAGGGCAGACACAGGCATTATCATCAGGAAAAAAAGAGATACAATCGGGATAAGAAATGGAATTGATTTGAGTATTACTCTCTGTTTCTCAGATCTTATTTTCATACTTACCAGTCAACCGGTAACAAATATAAATTTCTCGACTGATAAATCATTGTCAAATAAGAAGGGATAACTCAATAGTCTTGCAGAAGAGTAACGATAACTGATATTATTTAGAACCCCAAAAAAGGGAGTATCAAGAGTCTTTACAGACTCTTTTGATGGGATTTTTCAGCAGGTCTTTGCAGCATCCAGTGCCGCCTGCAGATCTTCTTGTGTGACTCCCAGAGTATCAGCAGCCCGGGTACGATAAGATCTGTCCCGTTCTCCAGGCCCCATTACTGACCTGATATCATCTTCTGATACCCCAAGTTTTGCAGCCATCGCTGCAAAGTCTCCGGATCCTTCCTCTCCCGGAGTATCCATGACCGCTTGTAATGCATCCTCGGTAACTCCGAGTTCTGTAGCCATCGCTGCTAAATCCATCCCTGATGCCTGCCGATCCATCCCGAGGGCTGACATAAGGGCTTCTTCGGTTACACCAAGCGTTGCTGCTGCGGCCGCAAAGTCAGACCCTGCCTGACCAGGTTCTCCTGGTTGTTTGGGTTTTCCAAAACCCCCGAAACTTCCCAATGCATCCTGTAATGATTCTTCGGTTACACCAAGCGTAACTGCGGCTGCGGCAAAGTCCGGTCCCGGACGAATTGCCGTTCGCAATTCCTGTTCAGTGATCCCTAATGCTGCTGCTGCTGCCGCGTAATCAGTACAATCCTGCGGACCATTCCCGAAACCACCTGCCGAAGGAGCCTGCTGATATTGTTCAGCAACACATCCTGCCGACAGGAACGATGCTATCATAATGAGCATCCCTGTTGTCATGAACGTCTGTTTCATGGTTGTCACCTCTATAGTTTTACTTTTTGTAAACTATAATTTACATAATGGCATCTATAAGATTTAATATCTAGTGTTTTCGATCCTCATGGGACCGATGTTTATCTGATATATACCGATAAAATAGGTTTTAAAATGAGCATTTAAGACAGGTTCTCATCTTTTCATGCATAAAAGAGATCCAAAGCAGAAGAGAAGAGAGACCTGATTTTGTAACGGATTTAAGACGCATTTTTCCTGTTCTCATCTATGGAGTATCCAGAGGTTGCTCCTTTTTTCATCGCATCCACCCTGAAAAAGGAATAGACCGAAGATAATCGCGCGGGCGTTGTTTTTAGGCTGCCTTTTTATACCGGGTTTTTATCGCCCTATTTAGTAAAAAATAGAGAATAATACAATATCCACTCATGTAATTAAGTATTGCTCTCTGTTTTTAAAATTACGATTAAATGTTGTGCTTTTTTTATTTACACACAAAAAAAAAGAAGAATGAATGCCAAAAAAATGGGATAAGATTTATCAGCTGGTAAAACAATCTTGAAACATGGGTGAAGGTAATGAATATCAAATCACTTTTTCTATTATTAATCGTTCTGCTTCTCCTGCTTTGCGATACAGCAGTTACCGGTGAGCCCGAAGGATCTCTCCTGATAGAGCAGGATGGAGTTATCCCTGCAATAACAGGGGAGATAGGAATAATACCAGACACACCTGTTTTAAAAGATTCCTGCCCGACCTGTATCAGTTCAGCACAACACCCGTATCCGCACGGGATCATGATCATCGATGAGAACATGGCAAAGGAGTTTGCAGAGGCTTACAACCAGGACAAACCGACTGGATATAACGTGGCTGCATCACGTGAATTTGAATCAGCTAATCTTCAGACATCGGTGGATCTCTCAAGTCACGTCCCCTATACCAGCGGAAATATTGCTCAACGTAATCAGGGTTACTGCGGCAACTGCTGGGCCTGGGCAGGAACCGGAGTCATTGAAGTAGCCCATTCTGTGCAGAACGGGATAAAGGGACAGTTATCGGTGCAATACTTAAATTCCAACTATAACAGCGGAACCGGATCAGGATACGCATGCTGTGGCGGATTTGCCGATGATTTTGAGATTTTTTACGAAGATGAAGGAGATGACAGGTTCATACCCTGGTCCAATGCCGGGGCATCCTACGCAGATGGAACGCGATCCTGTGGACAGTCAACCGCACGCTCTGCTTCCCAGATCACCACAACCCCCAATTATCCCTTCACTTCACTCTCAACCCAGCAGATAACCACCACCGGTGTCACCCGCCAGACTGCAATAAATAACATCAAGAGCATGCTTAACCAGAACAAGGCAGTATGGCTTGGATTTTACTGGTATGATAATAGTGCTGACTTTTTCAATGCCTGGGATCAGGGAGCTTCTTATGAATACAACCCGGTTGCCGGAGTCGGGTCCTCAGGTGATTTTGGCGGTCATGCCATGACGATCATCGGGTATGAGGATCCCAATAACGATGGAACCGGGTACTGGGTTGTACTGAACAGCTGGGGGAACCGCAACAATGACCCCCATCTCCCCGGTACCATCAGGTTTGAGATGAATATCGATTACTCTGCCCTTGTTCCGGGATATGAATCCTGGAACCTGCCGGTCTCGATGTATTATACCTATAATGTGCAGTTTGTCTCTGCCACCGATCCTGCCCCGGTTGTTACTTCAGTCACCCCGGCAACCGGTGAGAATACCGGAGATGTGAGTATTACCAACCTTGCCGGGAGCAATTTCAGGAGCGGGGCAGGGGTGAAACTAACCCGGAGCGGTTATAATGACATCACTGCTTCTGACGTCGTTGTCGTCTCGGCATCACAGATAACCTGCTCTTTTAATCTCATAGGAAAGCAACCCGGTACCTGGGATGTTGTTGTTACTAATACTGACGGGCAGAGCGGTACAAAGACAGGTGCATTCACCATTACCGGTCAGGAACCGACACCGGCAAGTTATCATGAATCAGGTGATATCAGTTACAATCAATTCCATAATTATGGGCCCTACCCCGTTTCCAGTGGTGCTGAAGAGGCCTCATTCATCCTTGACGGTCCATCAGGAGCTGACTTTGATCTCTATGTTGCACGGGGGAGGGAAGCTTCACAGTCTGAATGGGACTGGCGGCCCTATGAATATGATGCAGACGAAGAGGTTATCCTTTCCAGTCCGGATTCGGGTGATTATTATGTTATGGTTCATGCGTACTCAGGATCCGGATCATATACCCTTGATATTACGATTACCGGTGGTTTTCAGGAACCTGCACCGGCGGTATCAGGAATAACCCCTTCATCAGGTTTAAATGAAGGAACCGTCAGTATTACCGACCTTGCAGGCAGTAATTTTGTAAATGGTGCAACGGTGACGCTGACCCGCACCGGACAGAGCGACATCCCGGCGACCGGAGTAGTAGTTGAATCAGATACAAAGATAACCTGTGCCTTTGATCTGACCGGCAAAACCTCCGGAAACTGGAATGTTGTGGTAACAAACCCGGGCGGATTATCAGATACCCTTGAGGACGGGTTTTTTATCAGCTCAATCCAGAGTGATTTTACCTTCTGGCCGACAACAGGAGTTTCTCCCTTAAAGGTTTATTTTATTGATAAATCAGCAGGATTTCCTCCACCAACCACCTGGACCTGGGACTTTACCGATGATGGAGTCGTTGATGCCAGCGGGCAGAATGTCTGCTGGACATTTTCGGCTCCGGGTACGTATCCGGTCAGACTAACCGTTGGAAACGGGTTGCAGAATGAGACCATCTCAATGGCTGTCATGCGCCAGTAATATGATAGTTTTCATGATAACCATTTTCCCGGGTTATCTTTTCATGCAGCCTGATTCTGCATGGAATTCATAAAAAGCATAACGATATTATCTGCTCCTGATACCTGATATCACGAACCACACTATCCATTACCATAGGATTACTTTTTTATGTTTATCATCGGTATAGATGATTAAACAGTATAATGAATAAATGATAAAGGGAGAAAAAAAATGAAGCAAGTTACTATTTTTCTGCCATTAATACTGCTATTTTGCATTATTAATGTGCCGGTTCTTGCCGGTTGTAGTGGAGGAACCTGCTCAGGATATGATGATGGATACGGATATGATGACGGGTATTATCCCTATCCTACCGCTACCCACACACCATCACATATTACCTCGATATCAACAACAACGATCATCGGGGGAAATGATATGCTGGTTCCGGTCTACCAGTACCCGGATACCAAGAAACTTACCAAGACTGACTGCCGGTGCAGCCATGGATGTACGTGTTTTCGGAACTGTCATCTCGCACCACCGGTAAACTGTGGACAGACAACCACGACGGTTGTCTATCCCCCAGTAACACCAGTGATGACGATATCCCACACAGTCAATCCTACCATGACAAAAGACGGTGATTGTGCACCCTTAACTATCAGTCTTGCCGATCAGTCCTATGCATCTGGCGGGGTTGTTCCCGTCGACTGGAGATGGGATATCAGTTCTGGAGAAAGTCTGACAGGATCAACAGTCACATACACCTTTATCAACCCAGGAACCTACACCCTGACTGAGACCGTTTCATTCTCTGACGGCTATATCGAGACCTCTGCACCGGCACAACTGACAGTAACTGATTGTGGACCGGCTCCTGTAATCTCTTCTGCACCTCTTAATCCTGAACTTGTCGATTTTCCCGGATTTGGAGTGAATATGGAGAATAATTTTGGATATGTTCCAATCTCGGTAGATCTCTCATATCTCAATGGTATGACCATATTTGGCAATTTTGGAAGTCTCATTGCTACTGGCATCCCCGGGATGATTCCTTCAGGATATAATACCGGTGCTCTTAACCAGATTATTCAAACCAGCAGTATCGCAGGAACCACAGGGACCACAGGAAGTACAGGAACTGCCGGGATGAGCGGAACCGATGCATCAATGGCAGGTCTCTTCCCGTTTACCCTTCCCTCACGGTTCAGCCTCCCTGAAGAAGGGAGATCTACTCCGGTAAAAGACCAGGGGGACTGTGGATCCTGCTGGATATTTGCCACGATGGGATCGTTGGAATCAAACCAGCTTCCCGGAACTGAGTTGGATCTCTCAGAGAATAATCTCAAGACTCACCGGCTCTGGGATGGGGATCAGTGTGATGGCGGAAACGGTATGCTCTCATTAGCGTACCTGACAAGATGGAATGGGGCTGCCAATGAAGCAGATGACCCGTATGATCCGCTGCCATCAACTCCGGTATCAGCAAATCCTGAGGTGCATGTTCAGGAAGTTATGATTATTCCCAATAAAGATGGACCCGAAGGCCTTATGAACCTGAAACTGGCGGTAATGCTCTATGGAGGTGTCATGACACGCATGTATGCCACAAAAGAGTGGCAACAGGCAGGAGATGGTGACTGGTACTATTATGAAGGTGATGAGAAGCCTAATCACCAGGTTGTCATCGAAGGATGGGATGATAACTACGAGGTACCGGGATATCCACCCGGCGCATTCCTTGTCAGAAACAGCTGGGGCCCGGAGTGGGGAAACAACGGATATTTCTGGGCAAGTTATTATGACAAGTACATCGGAACCGAGAACTATCTCTTTAATAATGCCGAACCGGTTACCAACTATAACATGATCTATGCTTATGATCCTTATGGCTGGACCGGAGATATGGGATTTGGATCCCCGGTAGGCTGGTTTGCCAATGTCTACACTGCCCAGGCAGATGAACTGATAAAAGGGGTAGGTTTTGTCTGCAGTGAGGCTGGCAGTTATAAGGTAGTTAACACCGGTGGACAGATGCAGATCGTCGCTGTTCCTCCATCCTCATACGAGATATATGTATACAAGGGCTCCACTGCAGGACCAATGAGTGGAACGCTGGCGAGTCAGGCTACCGGAACAATCAGTGTACCCGGATATTACACCATCCCAATCGATCCGGTTCCTGTTTCAGCTGGAGAACCATTCTCAGTTGTGGTTAAGGTTACTGAACCATTTAACAACTATCCAATCCCGGTTGAGAACAGGGTACCAGGGATGACTTCAGGAGCATCCTCAGCACCTGGGCAGAGTTATGTCAGTCCTGACGGTGTGGTGTGGCAGGATCTCACCGCTAACCCGGATTACCAGAATGCAAATGTCATCATAAAGGCATATTCTGAGATCGTGGGAAGCTCATGGCCAAGTGATGGCCAAACACCAGCGACTCAACCGACGACTCAACCCACGGTCTTGCCCACCATAACTCCTGGCGGAGAACTCACCCCTGAAGAAGACGCCTGGAGTGGGGTTTACCAGTTCCCGAAAAGCAATAACAATGATTAACTTAATTTTCTCCCTTTAAAATTCCCTTTTCCCTTATAAAATTTTTTAAAATTTCATCATTAACAGGGGTTCTAAATGCCGTGGATTTATGCTGATTCCTTCCAAAAACAGAATATAATAGAAACAGGTTTGTTTCATCATTTACATTTCGTAATCATCTCATGGAGGATATTTTGACCATTAATCTTATAATTTTCACGATGATACGAAAACTAAGATATTCTTGCATTTTATTCCTAAATAACTAATAATACCCCTTTATTTTATCAATACAGCGCCATCAGGCAATCCCAAAACCTATGGCTACCTTTATCTTCATCAGCGTTAAGAATATCATATTCGGATTTATATTCGGATCATTCTGTTACTTCTCCAGGTACCAGAAAAACGAGATGATATCATGGTATTTAGTAAAAATAAATTAATATTTTGGATTTTTGTATTGATTATTCTCTTCCTGATCACCGAATCAGTATATGCAGAATACTACTCAGCATCAAAGACCTGTGTCAATGGCTGCTGTACATCCTCATCAGAGTATAGTCCAAGACCATATGTCCCGGACTGGGGAGTGTACCCATCGATCCCCCAAGGGGGACAATATCCGGGCTGGCCAGGCACTACATATCCAACAGTCTCCCTCTCCCCATTTTGTCTCCCATACCGACAGGGAACCATGGGTGATTACCTCTGTGCCGGGCAGTATCATACTTACTGTTTTGCAACTACCGGAAAGCGGACGTATATGGAATGGATACTAGATGCTGGCTGCACACGAGGGACAACTCCGGTGATGGGCTTTAATCCGCAACTGGCATCCTGGTGGAGACAGCAGCAGTGTACTGCAGATTTTGATCTCTATGTCTATCAGAACCGGGAGCCAAACCCGCCAGAACCGGCAGATATCAGTGACACCATGAGCGGGTCCAATGCGTATGTCGGATGGTTTGATCCATGTGAAAACTGTTACTACTGTGTTGTTGTTTACTGCAAACAAGGGTGTGGTTATTACTACCTTACCACAAACTCATACGTTGATATGTGCTGGATTGGAAGTGGAAACACAGGCATCTCACCAGAATCGGTTGAGATGTATACCGGTATCAATATCCAGCCGGCAATCAGTGGGGGGCAGACCGGGAGTGAACCTCCATACTGGGTAGGAAATCAACCGACGTCAGCAACAGGGGCTTCAACCGGGCAAACCCAGGGAACCGCTCCTTCTGTATCAGGAGGCCAATCAGGCCAGACTGGTTATCAGGGATCGGTCCCATCTTCACCGGCTAATCAGCAGACTCAAGGGACTTCCCAGCCGGGATATTCACCACAAGCAGGAACATCTGGCCAACAAATACAGGGAAGTTCTCAGCCAGGGTATTCTTCGCAACCAGGAACCTCAACCCAGCAGCCTTATTCCCCACCGACAGCAGCAGGAACTTCTTCGTCTCCAGAACAACCAGGAGAGGAACTACCTCCAGCAGAAGAACCATGGGGGCCGATGTACCTGATCTCTCAACCCATCCAGGGAGAAGAACAACCACCTGAAGAAGAACCCTGGACCCCGCAATATACTCCGGAACCAACGCAGGAATCAGAAGAGGGCCAGGAACTGGAACCTGGAGAAGAGCCGTGGACCCCGATGATTCCATATATTGCTCAAATAAATGTTACACCATCTTTAAACATTACGCCAAGTTCAAACATCACACCAAATCTTACTATTACTTCAAATATCACCCCTGATGAAGAAGCATGGACGCCGAGGTATATCTATGGATTTACCCCAACAGAGGAAGAAAAAGATTTAGAAAAAGAAAAGAATAAATGGGTCTGGTAGGTGTTACAAATGAAATCAAAAAGAAAAACTGAATGGTTCTTAATCATTAGATCAATCATTCTCATCCTCTCTCTTACTGCGATGAATGTGACAGCAGAGGGATTTCCTGATTCTAATATAGGTAATAAACAGGATTTTTTAATCCCTGATCTTCCTCTTTTAGCAGATGATAACCAGGTAATTATCGGTATTATCGCACCATTTTATCAGGTGTCACCCTACTGTACTCCTGATTCTCCCTGCAAGGCTGCAGACATAAATCAATTTCAGGAGCAACTCAGTGCACAAGAAGCTGCATACTTACAGATTGTTTCAGTACATGCCCATGATAGTATGGTTACTTTTTATCCGGTAAAAAGTTCAGATGACACTACCCGTACAAACGCAATCCTGTCGCTTCTCTCATCCGGATCTGATATTATCATTGAAGATATCGGATCTGCCTATACACCATTTATGAGAAGCGGTGCACTGACGGACCAGATATCACAGATCCTGTCACAATATCCGGATTTATCATATGGAGGACTTATCCATAATGAAGTATGTAATATTGACATCCTTCCCAAAGGATTCATTGATCTCACCCTGAAGTGGACAGGGAAAGGATTAGAGGGGAAAAATGCAGAGTATTATCTCCTTCTTGTCGATCGGGATACCGGACAAAATCTGGGTCTTGGAAGACAGACTTTAGTAGATAAGGATTCCTATGCTTCTTCCCTCTCTTATGCAAATACCGGATCAGAAAAAGTGAGATCCCAGTTGCAGATCCAATCAGCAACCCCAATCGAATCTGATCATGTACAGTTATCAGCACAGATAACACCGGAATCGGTCCTGATAGATGATGCGGTCTTTTTTCCAGAGAAAGATTCCTTAAAAGAGATGCTACAGCCAGAATATGTTACCATTTCACCTATTCAACAAAAAGAGCCGGATTTTAGTGCACATACTATTGATCAATCAACTGATGCAACAGGAATTTCGGTATCAACAGATCCATTCCTTCTTATCAGTGCAGTTGCTCCGGCAAATACATACACCAATGATGATACTAATCAAAGCAAAGTGCATAATGACGGTTTTCAGTGGGTCTTGGATCTCATGGCGTCAATAAGAGACCAGATCCTGAAGAAAACCACTGAAATGGTAACAAAACAACCGGGTTTGACTGAGATATCAGGCCCTGTTGTTATTTCCACCCCTGGGAATTACCTCCTGACTTCAGATATCACTGCTACCGACGAAGTTATCATCGATATCAGATCATCAGGTATTACCATAGATGGAAACGGGCACATGATAGAGGGGAGAACTTTCATTGGTGGTTCAAACGAACTGATGTTTCAGACAGGTATCGCTATTGATGCCGGCACAGAACTCTCTGACATCTCAATTACCAATATTATTATTTCCGGAACCTATCAGGGTATCAAGATCGGTTCTTCATCAGGTGTGCAGATAAAAGGATGTACTGTCTATGGATCAACCGATGGAATCGTCCTTGACTCATCTGAAGGAGTATTAGTTGATACATGCCTGATATCTGAGAATGGAGAGACCGGTATTGTTATTGATAAAGGGAGATATTGTACTTTTTCTGGAAATACTATTGAGGGAGGGGTAAATGGTATTACCATCAGGGATAGTGAGAATATCTCACTTGTCTCAAACGAGATTACTGACACGGTGTACGATCCGGTTCTGGAAGAAGGAACGAATAAAAACATTGTTATAACTGACGCTTAAGATCCTGATTTGATTACCATCATATCCCTTTATTTCTCTGACTACCATACCATTCAGCATCCTTTCACAGTTAAACAAAAAAACTCTCTAAATCAACCAACTCCCTCTAATTAGCAGTAGTTATTCATATCCGACACGTTGATTACCAAGAGAGCCTTATGTAACTATCCAGAAAACTACAAGAAGAGATAGTGGTGGATATGATAAAAAAACATAATAACCGAACAATCCGGATTTGGTATCTGTTAAAATTTGTTTTAGTTATTGCCTTGGTGTTACCAGTAGTTGCATTCTCAATGAATAGTATGTCGATTGTTAGTTCTAGCGGATCATATTCTTCAACATCAGTCGGGCAGACAACGGCCTACGGAACCCACCAGTCTTCTGTTACTTCAGTTGGTTCTGCAGCCCCTGCCCAATACCAGCCCCCAGTTGAAACCGGAACGGTTGTACCAGAAGAACCAATTCCTACCTCATGGATGTTCGATCAAAAGACCGGGATGTATTACGATCAAAATTCCAGATCAACCTGGGTATTAGATCCGTATCTTAAGAAGTATTACAGTCCTTCTCACGGGTGGTTCCTTATCAGTCTATATTATACTGACCCTCGAGGAGCGGCATTGGTTGCCCAGTATTACTATGACATTACCAATGGAGTTATTTATGATATTACAACAGGGGCTATCGTCAACGCCGATCAGATTGCGGGGAATGGAATGACTGCACCTCAGTCAGGCCGGTCCCAGGGAGGATGGACGATAACTAATGTCCCTCAAAATACTGCTGCTGCCACTCCTCCTGCGTCTACCCAGAATACAGGATCCCAGCCTCAAAACCAGCAGGTTACCCAGTCAGGGCAACCCAAGGGAGGATGGACTATCTCTGAAAATCCACAGACGAATTCTAATCAGCAAAATACTGCACCACAAAAGACTCAACAGGGCAAGAGTCCAAAAAACACTGATGAATCAGGTAAAAAACCATCCCAGCAATCCACGGGTTTATCTCCGGAAGAAAAACCCTGGGAAGCAGCATATTATATGTTAACCAATGGAGAGTCTGCATGTGGTGATCTTGAACAGGATACTGACCGACTGGGAAATGATATCAGCGCATTGACACTCATGACACCTGATCCCTGTGAATGTGCCCGGTTATGCCGGGAAGAGAGTACTTGTGTTGCATTTACCTATGTTGCCCCAGGGTACGAAGGAAATCCTGATGCACAATGTTTCCTGAAAAATGCTCCCGGTGAGCCTACTCCGAATGAACATTGTATATCAGGCCTTGTATCCAGGTAATCTAAAAGAGGATATAATTGGAAGTGATAAGAAAAATAGTGAGCGATTTTCTCACTATTTCCATTCCTCCCAATAAGGAAAACATCATAAACAAAAAGACTCATCAGTTCTTCAATAACTTCTCCACTAGATTACAGGAAGAAAAACTCGGCTTTCAAACCCGGTTGTTCATCTTGAGCCATATTAGACCAGTATCCATCTGATGCCATGATTAATTTGTGTTCTGATAAATACTCTTGACAGAGCATGATTGATTAATTCCTGAAAGTTTTACAGTCCTTCTTATCGTTATTCCCTATCTCTCTCGATATTATTGTAAATAGCAGGAAAGGTGGCCCGTTAATTTTTTGATGCTCCATAATATTCTGTGCCAGATATCAAAACATAAGAGTTTATCAATCTGATATCAGAGAAGACACCAATCATACAATTACCGGCTATTTTACCACACCATTATCAGCATAACAGCAGACCCAGCCTTTCCGATAATAAACAAAAACTGAACTCTGCATAGCATAATTGAACCGGTCAGAATAAGATCGAATAATCCTGACCCTCCATTTATACAACTTTTCTCAGAGTAAGGTATATCACAAAGATCAACCTATTTCTCTT
>JAFGOM010000061.1 GCA_016926505.1 Methanospirillaceae archaeon | reverse complement strand
CCTACGACCCCTGTTCCTACGACCCCTGTTCCTACGACCCCTGTTCCTACGACCCCTGTTCCCACGACCCCTGTTCCCACGACCCCTGTTCTCACCAAATTATCTTCCGAACAGGATATCATCAACGCTGTTAACAATTTTAGAGCAACGAACGATCTACCAGGTCTTGTAGAAAATCCCTGCCTGAGCGAGGCATTGGCAGGTGCAATAGACTGTGGTCCGGGTTCTTCTGATTACACCGATACGAATGATGATATGGCAATTATGAATTCGATATTTGAGAATAATGGGGGTTATTCTCTGAAATCTACCGTCTCTGCAGTTGGAATCGCCCAGGGTATCGGAGGAGTACACTGGAAATCCTTTGCAAACACTGCCTGGGGCGGTGTGGGAACAACAAAACAACAGTTTGCCAATTATCTTGGTTCATTGCTACCCACACAATCAGAAGGCACTTTATTTAAAGGGACGGATCTGGCTCAGATAGGTGTTGCAACAAAATATTGCCCATCTACCGGTAACTGGTACTTTGATATACGGGCGATTCCTGATGATGTATTGTTCTGTCCTGCAATTGATGGTCCCAGTCCAGAACCCGGTCCAGTTACCCGCGGTTGTGTCGATTATGTCATTACATCCATATCGGTGCCTGATTATATTGATCCGTGTAAAGATGATCTGCCGGTAACTCTTACGATAACAAATGAAGGGCAGACCGATATCGGAACAAGCAACATTGGTGTTGAAGGATGGTTGGGAGGTACCCGGTACCTTCAGCCGGCGGGTGAGTCATCATTTGTTCCCTTACGGGGAGGAGAATCGGTCACGTTAACGGTAAACTTTGCACTCCCTGATGATATCGGCTCTGCGACCAAATCGGTTTCAATTCAGATAAACTCCTGGAATGAGGAACAGTCGTGTAGAAATTATCAGGTACATGCATATCATGGGAATGAAGAAAGTTCACAGAATTTCATTCTTCTTCCTTGTGGGATGACTGAAAAGGAATACAAGGAAAAAACCTCCCCTCCCCCAGTCGAGAGGAAGAGTGGGGTAAGTGGAGGTGGGGGTCACCATCATCATTGATTTTTTCCATCGTTATGGGAACAATAAAATGATAATGGAGATACTGCAATCTCCTTCCCAATCTTTAAATCTCCGAATGAGAAACCAGAAGTTATGTTTGAAAAGATAAAACGGGGTTTTGAACTCGCCAAAGGTACTCTTTCCATCTTCTCACAGAAGAAATCCCTGATTCTCTTTCCTCTGATATCAGGAATCGCCATTATCATGGTGATCGCATCATTTATTTTTCCCCTCATCCTGACCGGACTCATCACCGAGATATCTTCATCCCAGGTACTCTCGATCCTCCTTCTCTTCCTCTTTTACCTGATCTGTAGTTTCATTGGGATATTCTTCCAGGCAGGTCTTATTGCCGCGGCAAGAAGACTGATACGGGGTGAAGATGCCTCCTTCTCCTATGGTGTATCGGTGGCCGCAGCACATCTCCCCCAGATACTCTGCTGGGCGATCATTACTGCAACCGTAGGGGTAATTCTCCAGCTGATACGGGATCAGACCCAGGGTCTTGGCCAGATCATCACGTCAGTCATCGGGGCAGCCTGGAATCTTGTCACCTTCTTTGTCATTCCGGTCTTTATCGTTGAGAATATCAGCGTGATACCGTCCATATCCACATCATGGGAACTGTTTAAAAGGACGTGGGGAGAGACGGTAACCGGTCAGTTCTCACTGGGATTTATCGTAATCCCATTTATCATCCTCCTTGTTCTTGCTATCTGTACTGCCCCTTTTATCGGGGCATTAGCCATCCCACTCATTGGCATCGCTATTATCCTCCTGGTTGTTGCGATTGTCTTTATCTCTGCACTGCAGGGGATATTTGTTGCAATGATGTATGAGTATGCCATATCAGGTACCGTTCCCCGGGGTATTGACCGGGATCTTCTTGCAGGTGCCTATGCGCCAAAAATGAGTTAAATCCTGCATCCTCCCGGTAGTACAGTAGCGCTGTCACGAGCGGGGTATCAATAAACCCCGCTTTTTTCTCATGAAACCTTTGCCCGGGTCATGTGTACTGTTGTCCAAAAAGGCAAGGCATGCAAAGTATCCCGCTCGTGACTTTGAGAGGGAAGTTATCTTCAATCAGACGTTTCCTGTTTTGAATCCCTCTCGTTAGGCAGATATCAGGGATTACTTCTCGGATTTCCCGGAAACCCTAAATAGAAACGATAGATATCCCATAGTGAGCAAAAGAGTATGACCAGAGATACGATACTCGTAACGGGGCTATTTCTCCTGTTATTACTGATTTTATCAGGAGCAGGTGTGGATGCGGCAGGAACTGATATTGTCATTGGTGGACTCTATCCGGGGCAGGATCCGGATTCGGAAGCTGAAATCCTTGCCGGATGGGATATGGCTGTTGACGATATCAATTCATACTATCGTGCCGCTCATATTCCTCTGAATCTTCACATTATTGCGGCTGATGCAGGAAGAAACGCTACAACTGCAGAAGAAGCAGTCCGAAATCTGAACCTGCAGGGGGCGGTTCTCTATGTCGGACCCTATATAACGAATCAGACCCGGGAGGTATATGAATACCTTAACAATGAAAAAATACTCTCTCTTGGTTCCATCGGTTCGGGTTATCTCCTGCCAGCGGGAGATACGTTCTTCTCTCTTAATCCCCATCCTTCTTCACGAATCCATGCATTGCTGGCATACGAGAAGAAATTTTTTGATACCACTCCCTTTATTGTTCCGGTAGGGAGGGAAGATTATATCGCCGATCTCGGGATTTTTTCTGATATGACCTCTCTTTTAACAGAATACGGGTTCCGGTGGTCAGAACCAATCATGTATGGCATTAAGGTCCGTGATTTTTCTGATCTTCTGGATAGACTGGATGCACATATCAAATCCATACAAGCCATGGATCCAGAAGTGCCAGTTGTTATCATGGTTACCGGAGGTGATGAGGTTTCTCTCCTCCTGGACCAGGCGAATGCATATCCATCCCTTGCAGAACTCAGGTGGTTTGGTCTCTCTGAGATCCCCGATCCCGCTATTGTTGAAACAGGAGATGCTGCCCTTTTTGCAGAAAAAACATCCTATTCGGTTGCCCTATCAGATGGGACCACAGATACCAATCCCCGTTTCTTATCGGTCTTACAGGAGATAGAGAAGAGAACAGGAAACCCGGTAACTGTGCAGGGGCTTACTGCGTATGACCAGGTTTTGCTTGCAGGGATGCTGCTCAAAGATGCACCGTATCTCTCTTCCGGAGAATACCCTGAGTTCATCCCTCTTGTATCTTCAACTCTCTATGGTGCAACCGGATCCCTTGCTCTTGATACAAACGGGGAACGGATATCTGATCGGTTTATCATCAGCCAGGTACGAAAGGATGATTCCGGTTCGTATCACTGGGTGCCGGTTGCAGTCACCCTCGATGATACCATTACCGTTATTTAGATAGTATCTGCGACACATTCGTGACCGGGTATTTATTACCTATTTTTCTGATTCCTCCTCATGTATATCCGACATTACCCTGCGTTAATACCCTGGTCTTATACCGCTTGTTTCTATTCAATAGAATAGTCATCAGTAGCAAATCTGAAGACACATCAGGAAGAATGAGTACAATAATGATCTCATACCATGAGATACCGGGAGACCGGGAATTAGGTTTATCAAAAGATGAAGTCTCTCGCTCCCGGGACCGGTATGGGAAGAATGAGGTTACCCCTCCCCCAAAAAAACCTCTCTGGAAGCAGTATTTTTCCCATTATGATGATCCTATCATCAAAATTCTCCTCATTGCCGTAGTACTCTCATCGATTGTCGCACTCATTGAAGGCTCCAGTCTTATTGATTCGATTGGGATCGCATCTGCAATCATTCTTGCAACGAGTATCGCGTTTCTCACTGAATGGAAAAGTGACCGGCAGTTTGCATTACTGGATGCATTACGGGAAGATACTGAGATAAAGTGTATTAGGGATTCTATGCCCAGTACCATCCCGATGCGGGATGTGGTGGTTGGGGATCTCATCCTGCTTGAAGCAGGAGATGCCGTACCTGCTGACGGTTACGTGATACAGAATGCAGGATTTGAGGTGGATGAATCTGCCTTTACCGGAGAGAGTGAACCGGTCAGGAAGGAAGAGTGCGATACCATACTGAAAGGGTCGTTCGTGACTGCCGGCAGGGGACGGATGATCACTGCTGCGGTCGGGGACAAAACCCGGATGGGTGAGATAGCAGCTTCTCTCAGACAGGGGAGCAGACCTCTCACCCCGCTCCAGGTGAAGTTAAAGGATCTTGCACGAATAATCAGTAAATTCGGTTACTGCATGGCGATTCTTATCGTCTCTGTCGTGATGATCCAGGGTCTTATCATTGACGGCCCTGCAAAAACACCCCTTGAATCAGCAAAATTTTTTCTTGATGCCTGCATGTTTGCGGTCGTCATCATTGTGGTATCGGTACCGGAAGGACTCCCTGTCAGTGTGACCGTCTCACTTGCACTGACCATGCAGAAGATGACACGAGCATACAGCCTTGTCAGGAGAATGATTGCCTGTGAAACCGTTGGCTCTGTTACGGTTATCTGCACTGACAAGACCGGCACCCTTACTATGAACAAGATGGAGGTGGCGGCATCCTCAATTGATTCTCCTGGTGATCTCTCTGGTACTGCAAAACAGCCTGAGGACTGGATAACACTCAATGCAGCGGTTAACAGCACGGCTGAGCTTGAGGTACGTGATGGTCTGTTAAAAACGGTCGGTAACTCAACGGAAGCTGCTCTGCTCAGATGGCTTCACCGGGCAGGGATTGAGTACTGGAAAATTCGGGACAGGTATCCGCCGGTATCCCAGGATCTCTTCACATCCCATACCAAGCAGATGAGAACAACAATAATGATCGGGGATAGCCAGGTAATTCTCGTGAAAGGAGCTCCTGAGATAATCGCTGCACAATGCAGTTACTCCTCTGATCTCTCTCATCTGCAGGATCTCGCCTGCAGAGCGATGAGGACACTGGCTTTTGCCCATGCTGTTGTACCGGATGGAGATAATCTTCCTGCAGACCTGATATGGGACGGGTACGTCGGGATTCGCGACGAGGTCCGTCCTGATGTTTTAAAGGCGGTTGAAACCTGTATTCATGCCGGGATCAAGGTAAAGATGGTTACCGGCGACAGTCTCATGACGGCAACTGCAATAGCGAGGGAGACAGGGATACTCACAGATGGCAGGGTGATAAACGGGGTTGAATACCGAACCCTGTCAGATGAAGATCGGTGTGAGGCAGCCAGAGATCTCCAGGTTCTCGCACGATCCGAACCTCACGATAAACTCCTGCTTGTTCAGGCACTGCAGGCAGACGGTGAGGTGGTTGCTGTCACCGGTGACGGAACCAATGACGCTCCTGCCTTACGGAATGCAGATGTCGGTCTTGCGATGGGTATTGCAGGTACAGAAGTCGCCCGCGAGGCCAGTGACATCATCCTGCTTGATGACTCGTTCCCGACGATTGAGAGGGCGGTCTGGTGGGGAAGGGCGTTATATGAAAATATCCAGAGGTTTTTAATTTTTCAGCTCACTATTAACATCTCTGCAGCAATTCTTACCTTTGTTGCACCGCTTCTTGGCTATCCTCTCCCGTTTACCATCATCCAGTTACTCTGGATAAATATTATTATGGACTCACTTGCTGCATTTGCTCTCTGTTCAGAGGCACCCCACCCGGCACTCATGAACCGAAAACCGATTCGGAGGGATGCACCGGTTATCACTCCTTACATGATACGGGCGATACTCATCACAGCAGCCTGCTATATCCTTGTAGGTATTGTCCTCATGTTCGAGGGAATACCGTTTATGAATACTCCGGAGGAGGAGGCCACGGCATTTTTTACCGCCTTTGTTGTTGCACAGGTATATAACGGGATAAACTGCAGAGGGATAAACGGTGTGATGCCCAGGATATTTAAGGGAAATCCGTTATTTTTTGTGGTAATGGGACTTATCGTACTCTTCCAGGTTCTGATTGTGACCTATGGGGGGGACCTGTTCGGCACCGTGCCACTTTCACTCTTCCAATGGGTGTTTATCGGTGTGGTGACCATGCCGGTTCTGCTGCTCTGGCCACTGCTGCAGATTCTCCCGGGTGGAGAAAAAACCCGTATCAACAATACGGACGTGTAGAAAAATGTTCTCCATCATTACCGGATGCTGCCGGACGGAAGAATGGAATGTCTCATTGTAGGAATTAGTGATAACGGCTGGAAAAATATGATCTCCGTGTTGTATCCCCCTCTCCAATACGTCAAGGGGATTTATAAACAAGAGAGCAGGAATCAGAATATGCCTTACCTCTCTTAAAATAAAGTTCTTTTTCTTGTTGAACTGTACTGCCGCTGTTTACTATAAATTTTTTCTTATGATTCATCTTTCATTTTGCATGTTGTTTAAGAAACGGTACTGATTCGTGTAGATCTTTTTTCTCATTTCGATGGACTGATAATCCCGATTACCTGGGAATCAACAGTGTTCCAGAGTATCTCGCCAGAGGTAGGATCAGCCCCTTTTTCGAATGGCCAGTTGATGGTCATGCTCCCGGCGTATGTCCGGATCATCTCACTTCCTGCTTTTTGCAGGTCCGGGATATGGGGATAATCAGTAATGATACTGGTATTTGGCTGTAAAAATTCATCAGAACAGTAGAGAATCAATCCGTCAGGGTTTAAGATGCAGGCAGAATCAGTTGAGGAATCCAGAAGGTGATTGAGGGTAGCCTCATAGAGAAACTGGGGATCATACACAAGGATTACCATACCCCGGTATATATTATCGTCAGAAAAGATTGGATATGATCGAGTAACCGCGTCAAAACCTTCAACAGCCCTGAAATAATCGCTTCTGACCGGTTGTTTTGAATGAAGACCTGTGATGATATGTGACTGGTACGAGATGTCTGTACCGATGATATCAGTATATTCAATAGGGCTTGCTGCTCTGATGATACCATCCGTATCTACGGTAACTGCAGAGCGTATTCCGGGAACAGATGATACTGATATTAAATCGGACAATACTTTTGTTGCTGTATCTCCACTTAATTCATCGTCTTTCAGGCGGTTTTGGGAATCGGCCAGAAGGGTATCTATCTGTGTGAGAATATCAGAGATTGCATCTGAAGCAGCGAACAGAAGGTCTGTCTTTTCATCAAGGACTGTTGCACCTGTTCCTGGCAGGAGGAGAGAGATAAAAAGAACAATCAGGATTATCTGGTACCTATTCATAGTTCTGATTTGGATAGGAATCAGATAAGCATTTCTGTTCTGTCGTTATGGTGTACTTTTTGAATCATTATACTGATATACGGGATACGTACTCAAATTTTTTTGAGAGATCAAGGATACCGCCGGATACGGTGGTTATGTCAGCATATTTTGTTGTTCTAGCGGCTTTATCCCAGTAATTCTCATCCCATGTCCGATCATCCGGGTCTGTCCGCCTGTTTCCTGAATAATAGATGCCATCAGAACCGATACTACCTGCCGCTTCCCTAATCTCACTTAAAAAAATGACACGTGCCGTACCATTGGCATAGGTATCCTCCCTTGTGCGGGGATTGATATGAATTGAGTATCGGAGGCCTGCGGCTTTATTCCCGTTCAGTCCGGTATCTGATGCCCGGGAAGAACTCTCTGCAGCCATGCTGGTAACTCCGAGAAGTGAACTCTCGGCATGAATCTCTGACATAAATGCAGGTATCACCGTATTCTGGTTGCTGACTGATCTTCCTGTCACCATACTGTCTGAATAATTACCAGCAATTCGAAGTGATATCGTTTCATGTGTCATAAGACTGGTCCCTCCGGTTGCAGAATA
Source organism: Methanospirillaceae archaeon (assembly GCA_016926505.1). Classification (GTDB taxonomy): domain Archaea; phylum Halobacteriota; class Methanomicrobia; order Methanomicrobiales; family Methanospirillaceae; genus JAFGOM01. The sequence goes on along the minus strand of JAFGOM010000061.1, from coordinate 51,603 downwards.
TGATACGACTGAATCTGTGGATAGATTGGGATCATCTCCTGTCACCTGCCATCCGATCAGTGATACCAGAACGAAAAGAATGATGATACCCCGCCTGACAGTTTGATTATAGAAAAAACTCTGAGATTTCATGTGATTCGGGTATTCCTCTGATTAATGGTAAGATCTGGTATTTGTTTCTTTGGAAGAGAAGAGTAAGGGATTGTCATTATTCACGAAAGAAGGATTGCGTGAATCAGGAGGATTTGTGGAGGTTTTTCTGTCGGATTTGTTTCCGAAATTATCTGGAGAGTATAATCTGGATGATCTAAATACGATTGGGTCTTTTAAGCACAAAAACGTACATGATAACTTTCACCCCGTTTATTTAACCTTTAAATAGTCTGTTTCAGACATTGATATTGCAGAGTTTCGGTGGTATGAAGATAATTCGCCTGCAAATCCCCCATTACTCCCCCTTATTACAGGTAACCCCCTCTCATCATCAGACCATTCTCTGCATTTTTTGGAGTTTATCGTATGATACAATATAGTTCAGTGGTTCTGCTCTGCAAAGATATGGATGCATCGAAATCATTTTACCAGGATCTCTTCTCCCTTGAGATAGAATTGGATATCGGTGCGCTTGTAACGTTTAAAGGGGGTATCTCTCTCTGGGATACATCCCGGGCTAAAACCCTTCTCTATTCCGGGTCAGACCCGTCACCACCCCAGCAATTTCCGACAAATGAGTTATATTTTGAGACTGATGATATGGAAGGGTTTTTCGAGACAATTACCCGGATATCTGTTCCCTTGTTGCATCCGGTAGAGACGACTCCCTGGCAGCAACAGACCGTCCGGTTCTATGATCCTGACGGCCATCTTATTGAGGTTGGAGAGTCAATGATCCATGTTATTACGAGAATTGCACAGACAGGAATATCTGATGAAGACATATCAGAGCAGACTTATCTCCCGATTGAGTTCGTCAGGGCAGTACTATCCGGCTCGATTGTTTTTGGTGAAAGGGACGAAGAATAACCGAATTATTATGTAGTACTTTCATCTCCATTACCATGAAAAATGATAACCAGAGGATAATGATGACAGAAATTGTATCGATATGCCAGAGCTGCGGGATGCCGCTTCAAAAACCGGATGACTATGGAACAGAGCCAGATGGTTCCAAAAGCCGGATATTTTGCCATTACTGCTATCAGAAGGGAACGTTTACTGATCCTGATATCAGTATAAAAGAGATGGCCGGAAAAGGAGCTGCGATTATGTCAGAGATGTATGAAATCCCTCCAGAAAAGGCCATTGGCTTTGCACTGGAACAGTTACAGCCATTAAAACGGTGGAGCGGGAGGATCATTCCGGTCTGTGAGAGTTGCGGAATGCCACTTATGAGTGAGACAGATTGTGGAACCGAAGTTGACGGAACTGCAAGCATGAGGTATTGCACGCACTGCTATCAGAATGGTGCATTTACTGATCCGGACCTTACCCGGGAAGAAATGATTAAAAAATATGCTCCCCTGATGGCAGCAGAACTTGATATCCCGGTACAGAAAGCAGAAGAGATGGTTGAGATCTTTACCTCGACACTTCCCCGCTGGAAGTGATAATGGAAAAGTGATCGATCTGCATACCTTTTTTTTTGTCTTTATGAATATTCATTCAGGAGAAAAACCTTATAAAATACAGGAGGATAGATAATGAACATGGATAATCGTTTCCTCCGGCTTAACCTGCGAATTTCAGGCTCTTTACAGCGGGTTGGCTATCGCCATATAGTTCAGGATATTGCCCGCAGGCATCATGTTACCGGTTCTATCAGGAACCTGGAAGGGTATGATGTGGAGGTAATCGCAGAAGGAACCGTTGATGACGTTACCTGGTTTAAAAATGCAATTAAAATCGAGGATTGTCCAATTTTTGTTGAGAGTATCGAGATCACCGAAGGTCGCTATACCGGTGAATACTCCTATTTCGAGGTTTTACGGGGCTCTTCAGATGAAGAACTTGCAGAACGATTTGATACGGCCATTGGAATTTTGTCCCGGATGGAGAAGAAACAGGACACTGCATTAGGTATCCATACAGAAAGTCTGGGTCTTCAGAAGGAAACAATTTCCCTTCAAAATGAAGCGATCTCCCTCCAGAAGGAAACATTATCTCTTCAAAATGAAACGATCTCTCTTCAGAAGGAAACAATTTCCCTTCAGAATGAAACCCTGGATGAGATAAAGGGAACCAGGCAGGATCTCGATAAAATCCTCTCGAAAGAACTTGCGGAGATGCGTGAGGAAGTCAGAGAGATCCGTTCTGCCCTTATCCAGATTGGTGTGCTTCACTGTGCAAAATCCTGAAAAATGCATTTCTTCAGTCTTTTATGGCTGTAAATACTGACTGGTTTTTTATGCGGGAATGTCAGGACTGATGGTATACGATGACTGATATCGCTTTTTGATACTCTCTGGAATAATTTCTGATGGAGTGTATCAACTTCAGTACCACAATTTGTCCAGTTTTTTGTTAATGCATTCTTTAAATACGCCCATATCTTCGGTGTGCCCTCTCGATAGTCATGATATGAGTGATATAGACAATTTTCTTATCTGGATTGATAGTGTATATCACCGTGAATGAACGTGCGATATGGAGGCGGTACGATTCCCGTTTCTCATTTGTACGGAGTTTTTCTTTATCTCCGTCCTGACCGGGATATGGATTATCCTGTAATATGTTAAGCTTGTCTTTAATAATCCGTTGATCTTTAGTATCGAGCGAATTGAGGAATTCAAGCTCTTGTTTGTCCACCATGAGGTGGAATGTCACAGATCTAACTCCACAAAATCGTTACGAGCCATGACTTCTTCGATATCATCCGTGAGACGCTGTTTTTTTATGATATCTATCAACCTCGCAAGGCAATCCTCAAGTGTCTCGTTGGTTTGCCTGAGATCAAGTATCTCGTAATATGTCTCTCTAGAAACGGGGATATTTTCCGTACCCGACATTGAATTTTAATATATGCTGATTATAGATATAATTTCTTTCACAGGAATAAAAGAACGAGATACCTTTCGTCATTATCTGTCACGGCTGGTTTGGAGATCTGGGTTGTGTGTATCCTCCTGCTTATGGGATTTTGTCACCTCCGTCCTTCCGAGGGGCACAGCTCACCCATCCTTTCGGTCTCCGGCGCAGGCGTTTCTCCTGGTTCAGGCGCCTTTATCCGCTTCATTGAGAGGATATCTGTGTTTCGTGTTTATGGCGGTTGATCGAATTCTGGGGTTTTCAGGTGCCATTAGATAATAACCTGGCAGCTGTGACAAGAAGGCGCATGTGCGATTGCTTTATGCCACTCCATCCATTCGGAATGTCCCTATATCAGCAGGCATTTCTGGTAACGGGATTGTCTGAAACTTGATTGACAATGTGGAGAAGTCATCCAAACCAGTTGGGACCATCTGCTAGGGAAAGAACATCATGGAGAAGGAAACTGAACTACTACAGGGTCGTGATTATTGAGGGCGAAACACTGGTTGAATTAACGCCCGGCCAAAATGGCAGAGATCTGGTTTTTGTGGCTCTGCTAACACAAAAACGAATGGACATTGCATCTCCGGCCTATGGGTAGCTCCTAAAATGTTCACAATTATCGCACATGTGAAACTTGGTAAACCTCAAGAATTGTTTATTCTGGAGGCAGAGGAAGCAGTAAATCGCGAAAGCTCAATTGTAATGATTGAGATATGGGTTTAAACGTTACCCTCTCCGAAAGGAGGCAGACTTACTGCAGGTGTTTAACAGCATGAAAGGATGTAGACCAATGGATGTAGGAAGTTCAAAGACGCTTCAAAGCGAGGACCTTACTAATGATGCTTTGAGTAAACAATGGGATTCTATCCCAATTGAAAAAGCCCAAGCATACATGAATAGGCTACAAACCCGGATAGCAAAAGCAGTTAAGCAAAAGAAATTTCGTTTGGCAAAAAGATTGCAGTATCTTGTTACTCACTCATTCTATGCAAAAGTACTTGCAGTGAAAACAGTCACTAAAAACGATGGGAAAAATACACCTGGAATTGACGGTGAAATTTGGCTCCATTCTGGAGACAAAATGAAAGCGGTTAACAGTCTTTCAAAGAAACGCTATCGTTCAAAACCATTAAAACGTGTGTTTATTCCAAAGCCTGGGACAACAAAAATGAGACCCCTTTCTATCCCAACAATGTTTGACAGGGCAGTGCAAGCTCTCTACGCACTGGGACTCCAACCTTGGGCGGAAACAACAGCGGATAAAAATTCTTTTGGATTTAGGAAAGGAAGATCTGCACAAGATGCATCCGTCTATGCATTCACCTGTCTCAGTCAAAAAAACAGAGCAACGTGGGTGATTGAGGGAGACATTAAGGGATGTTTTGACAACATATCCCATGAATGGCTGATGAAGCACATTCCAATGGATAAAAAGGTATTAAATCAATTTCTCAAGTCAGGATTTATTCACGAGAATGAACTGTTTCCAACGGAAATAGGTACTCCCCAAGGCGGGCTAATTTCTCCGATTCTCGCGAATATGACGCTTGATGGACTTCAACAGATTCTTGAATCCAGATATAATGGGAGAAAAGTCAATTTCATTCGATATGCAGATGACTTCCTGATTACAGCAGAATCCAAAGAACTTGCTGAAGAGATTATTAGTGTTGTCCAGCAGTTCCTCTGTGAAAGAGGGCTAGAACTTTCTCTGGAAAAGACTCGAATAACCCACATCAACGAAGGTTTTGATTTTTTGGGATGGAACTTTAGAAAATATCGAGGTGTATTGCTCATTAAACCTTCGAAAAAGTCTATTGCATCCATTATTGAAAAAATCAGAATAACCATAGCGAGAGCTAAAGCATGGACTCAAGACAAACTGATAAGTCTGTTAAATCCAATTATTCGAGGATGGACAAATTACCATCATCATATTGTTGCGACAGAGACTTTCTCTAAACTTGATCACATTCTATGGAACATGCTTTGGACATGGGCTAAAAGACGTCATCCAGAGAAAGGAAGAAGATGGGTAAGTGAAAGATATTGGCAACCAACTTTGACACGGAAATGGACGTTTCGAGATTCTTATGCCCTTTTCCTCTTTTCGGACTCAAAGATAGTACGCCACCCTTATCTGAAAATGGATAAAAATCCATTCTTGGATCAAGAGTACTTCGAAGGAAGAAAGCGAGGGGAGATTGAGAGGAGAATCTCAAATCAGAAGAATCTTGAAAAATTCGCTAAACTGTACCCGTCATAACGGGTAGTCAAATGCCAGAGCCGTGTATGGGGAAACTCGTACGCACGGTTCGTCGAAGACGGGGGTAATACCCTGTTATTCACCAAATAATATGCGCATGATGAAACGAAACAGGAAATTAAAGCGTTTTGCCCGGACTCGGGGTATATCTGCGGTGAGAAATAATGGAAAATTGTCGTATCATGAAATCAGGAACGCGTTTCAGGGAAATTAGTACATCCCTCATATCAAAATTGATTGAGATTAAGAGAGGGGCTGAACAGTTTCCTGGTTTTTTGGAAATAATAGAGTTCCCGGATAACTTTCAGGTCAGGGAAATAATACCCACATAAAAGATATCCGCAGAATGGTGAATATTTGGAGATTAATGATATCAATTTTCGATTCGTGATATCAGTTGTTAACTGGGGGAAACCCAAAAATCTATGGGGCGGTTGCATACCTGTCAGAGGTATCTGGTGTGAATACTATGGCTGAAAAGAAAGGACTCTTTGTTATCAGAGCAACTGAAGATTGTGCAGGTATTATTAATCGAGAAACCTTCCAGAGGTTTAGCGGTAATAACTGACTGGTTCGTATCATGCGGTTAAACGAGGATGGGTCTATAAGAAATTGATAGGTGAAATGAGAGGGAGAGAATGTCCTATCATTTGACATTATGCAACTCACTCTCATCAACCGGAAAGGTTTCACCTGTCTCAACAATGGTATACGGTCCGGTGGCAACAACACCATAGGGATTATTTTTTGTTGAGTATGGGAGGATAAATTGTCCGTCTCTTGATTGCTGACGATATATAAACTCCCTCCCTTGGTTTGTCTGTATCGGGATCTCAATGGTCCCTTCCCCCTGGATAAAAACACCATACACCCGTTCAAAAATTTTTACCATCCTGATATCCTTTTCAGCTTTGAGAAATCCGGGTGTAGGGGATTCATAGATCAACCGATAGTGCTGCAGTGCCGGGACAGTAAAAAGCGGTTCGGTAATTTTCCCGGAAACCCGATTTTTTCGTATCTCCTCCATAATTCCCCTGTTATCAACCTGATTCTCCTCGTAGAACGAATAGAGGCCATTCCCTTCTGAACCATCAAAGAGATGCAGACGTGTTACCAAGGTCTCGTAGTATGCCTGGGTAAATTATACTGTTCCGGTATTTTGTTTATTGGAATCTGGTGCATTCATTTTTTTATAAAATCCTGCAGACGGTATGAATCGTCTGCCCAGGATATTATTGATGGGTATGCACCAAGTAGCAGATCCTCCTCAGTGATAATGTACCGTGCCCCGATTGAATCAGCAATTACTTTAGCCTGGCTCTCATTTCTCTGCAAAAAAATGCAGCTCCATTTCCTATCCCTTTCAGATTGTCCTGGAAAGGATTCGTGATAGGAATGCGATGTGCAAGAATCGTTATCCAGAGTCCTGATCTTCACCAGGAGAGGATGTCATAACTCTCGGGGAGATACCTGAATTCTTCCCAAAAGACCTTAATTTATTTCTTAGAACTATCTTTTTCATGATACCGAACTAATTTGTTCCATATATTTTGTCTTTCTCGACACTTCAGTATGCATCATGTTACTTTTTTGGCCTCTTTTCATACGCAGGTTGTCTTATGTGAGGTGTAATAAACATTACAAACCCTAAATTTATCACATAATATGAGGGGTTATAAATAAAATAAGGCGCGAACGTAAGAGATCGCACAGAGTAAGATAGTAGGTAGTGTACATGATCTCACCAGTTCAGGTTCATATTCGCACATGAGTCTGTTGCACGAATGCTTTCGGTTAATACAATCAGGGCAATTTTTGAGGATAATCGCGACTTTCACGGCTTGAATTGCCCTCATGATATCACTTGAAATGGTCTATGCAACAGCCTCATCTGTTAGGAAAAAGGATGAATGAAGATATCTAGGCTATGGGCTCGGATGGCTCAATTAGATCATCAATATTTATAAGCCAAGCACATTCAAGGAAAGGAAGTTTAGTCAGGTCAGAATCCTCAGATATTATTCCCCTCCCTCCGGATATCAGGGATGAGGCTACATGAATCGCACGCGACGCTCTTGCTCTTCTGGAAACGGGGCATCATCTTGGTACACACCTCTATACGGAACGAAAGGACCTCTATGATCGCACTCCCGGCTCTTATTGATACGACTATCCTCTGCTATGCCCTCGATACCGGAGAGCCGGAGAAGCGGGCGGTTGCGGTAGAACTTCTCTCCCAGTGCTGGCGATCAGAGACGGTTCTTGCTGTTTCGGTGCAAAACCTTGCAGAGTTCTCCGTTGTATTGACAGAGAAAGTTAAACATCCGGTACCGGATGCAGTTGTAACGCGGTTTATCCAGAATGTCGTCTCTTTTGATGGCTGGAGGGTTATTGGCTATGACCCGGGAACGATTATAGATGCGGTCGGTATCAGGGGGAAATACTCCCTCAACTTTTGGGACGCTCTGATAGTTGCAACCATGAAACAGCACAATATTGACACAATCTACACCGAGAATTCCCATTTTAAAAAGATCCCGTGGATGACAGTTATCGACCCCTTTACGGGATGATGATCGATTCTAACTCAATTCTTTTTATTTTCTCCATTTAGTTTTTATCAATTTCAGGAACGGTATGATTCAGAAAAGGAGTGAAATGCGAAGGAGAACCATTCCATTGATTACCAATGATCAGATACCGGATAAAGATCACATTGCGGTTTTCTTGGAATTGATCCCTCTGTTTTCCGGCCTTTCTCCTGCCCCTTTAATCCCCGATTTCCCTCACAGAGGACCATCAGTCAGTACCCCTGCCGACTAGCACCTGGTACAGAGCGGTTATCTGGCTTGCATTACTATCAGGATCCTGCTTATTTTTAGAGATAGCGCGATTTTAACCTGATTACCCCTGCGAAGACCGGTTATCTGATAGAGATTCGCCGTTTATCTGGATAACAAGGGGAAATACGCCTGAAATATGAATATTTAGTATGTAAAACTGCACTTTCATGGGCAAAAATCTTCATAAGGAACGAGAAATAGAACCGGTTTTATTAGGTGGAAATCTTTTCAGTAATCCGATCACCACTTGGGGGGTAATGATTATATTCATAATGATTATATTTATAATTATTATGGAATTCTACGCCAGGGAGGATGAACTCATTCTTATGGAGCAGTTAAAGAATGCATCGCCCTCGTTTTTGGTCATCACCGGCCGTAGAAGGGTAGGGAAAACAGAGCTCATCAGGGAGTTCTGCCGGGATAAAAAATTCCTCTATTATTACGTTGATCAGAACAAGAGTATTGATATCATGATGGAGGAGTTCGGGCGTTATACTGCAACGATTCTTGACCTGCCCGGTTATGTTAAAATCGACTCTCAGGAATCCCTGCTTGAATTTCTATTTTCGTATGAACACCCGGTTATCGTCGTTTTCGATGAGTTCCAGCGGTTCTTGAAGGTTCATCCATCATTTATCTCCCAGGTTCAGCGGTTCTGGGATATGAAGAATAAAACATCCTGTGTTTTTTTAATTATTTCAGGATCTTCAGTGGGGATGATCAGAAAAATCTTTCATGATGGGGAATCGCCGCTCTTTAAACGGGCAGATAATATCCTCACCCTCCGCCCGTTTTCACCCCGGGAATGTCTGTTGATTCTTGCGGATCTTGGCGTTTTGGACCAAAAAGCTCAGCTTGATCTCTATCTTCTCTTTGGAGGGACTATTTACTATTACACATTTCTGGAAAAATATCAGTGCACCAGTCTTGAGGATGCACTTGACCGCCTTGTCCTTAACGATCTCGCTCCATTCAGGCGGGAGATGAGTGATGTGCTCATTGAGGAGTTTGGGAGGGAGCATGCAACATACTATGAGATCCTTGCTGCTATTGCAGAGGGTAAATGTGCCCAGAAGGAAATTGCGGACTTTACTCATCTTGCACCGACTTCACTACCCTCATATCTCAAAGACCTCACAGATCTCCTCGGGATTATCGAGTATCGTGTCCCGGTTACCGAACATGACCGGCATTCAAAGATGGGGAGGTATTTTTTTTCGGACAATTTTTTCCGGTTCTACGCCCGTTATATCTACCGGAACATGAGCCTGTACCAGAGCGGACAGTACGGACTTCTCAAAGACCGCATCCTCTCGGAATGGAAGGGGTTTTCCGGCGTTTCGTTTGAAGATATGGTCCGCTCACTCCTTGCACAGGACCTTACCGGAGAGTATGGGCATATCGGCTCGTGGTGGAACCGGCGGGGAGATGAGATTGATCTCCTTGCTCTGGGCGAAGGAGGGAATCTTGCGGTGGAGATTAAAAATCGTAATCTTTCCTATTCTGATGCCCGGGACATATTAAATACCCTTGAAAAAAAGATTCCGCTCGTGAAGGGGATCTGCGGACCCGTGACGCTGGGTATTGCTGCCCGTACCGTGACAGGGAAGGAAGAACTCATCAGGGAAGGGTATTTCATCCGTGACCTGGCAGATCTCGGTATTGGTGGGTGAGATGGGATTTAAAAGGGGATTTTCGGTTATATGCTTCCCTTACCAATTATTGATCCACATTCGTTTTTCTTAACTGGGAATATCTGCCATATTCCGCAACATCATGACCTGTGAAGGTAAGCGCTGAAGAAATAATCATCAGATAATTTGCATGAAAGCAAAATGTCATGAATATTCATAGAATCATTGTGGCTGTTGCATACCTGACTGAAGATTCATGTGTGCATACCATGGCAGAGAAGAAAGGACTCTTTGTTATCAGGGCAACCGGAGATAGTGCAAGTATTATTATAGTTAGTTGCATAACATTCTAAAATAATAATCTGCGCTCAGAAATTTTTCTGCCCAACCCTTTATATAAGAATCTCTCATTACGCGATCAAAAAATTCCTCACAAATTACTGATTTTAGGTGGGTGAGATCATGAATAAAAATCGTCGAAATGAATCTCCGAATAGCTCTCCAGATCTGTTCAATTGGATTTAAATCGGGAGAGTAGGGAGGTAGATATACCAACCGAATATTTTTCCGGCATGCATATTCTCGGACCATTTGCGATCGGTGAGATGAGAAATTATCAAGTATTAAAACAATGCGTTTCCCAGGATTTGCAATTACAAATTCCTCTAAAACCTCGCAGACGTCCTCCTTTTTTGAATTCTCTCTAAAGGTCAGGATCGAATTGCCATTTGGAGAGTAAATTCCAAATGTATTTGCCCTAAATTTCGATGTATTCTTTATTATGGGCTTCTTTGTAAAGGACCATACTCGTTGTGTGTTAGCTGTTGTCTGAGGTGAAGATTCGTCAAAAAAACCTAAAACCGTGTTTTTACTCATTTTTGGGATTTTTTTTTAAATATTTCCTCTGCATCTATTGGCCTTCGATAGTCGTGAGGGTAGGGCTTCCCAAATGACATATTGAAATTGCGTAAAATGCGTCTTGTTTGGTCCATGCTGTATGATATATCGAATTCCAATTGAATAAGTTGTTTAACCTCATTCGTGGACCAGTGATCCCGAGTATGCAATACCTCCCATAGGGCCTCCTTTTGTTGATTCGTCATCTTTGAAGGTTTCCCTCCTCCATATTTTGGAATCAAACCTACATAACCTTCTAAGTTCCAACGTTCCTGCCACGTATAGCCCGTTGCAATCGAAATTCCTATTAATATGCACGATTCTGATACCGTTTTACCTGAATAGCGAAGATTTATAAACAATAAGCGTTTTAAAATCTTAGCCTGGATTGAATAATCCTTAATCTTTTTTGTTAATTCTGCTAAAGGAATATGCTTTATAATCTCAATTTGTTCTACATTTACCATATCCTATTATTATCTTTAATATTATAGAGAGTATTGCAAGATACTATAATCAAGAAACCTTCCCGCCGGCAGTATGGTGATACCAACACTTTCTTCCTGCAGGTCTTTTTTTCATCAACCATTCATTTAAGAGTAGATAAAAAAAAGTATCATGACCATGCTTTGTCCGTATTCTGTTTCTCACTCGTTAAAAACGCCAGCAAATCTGAATGATTAGTTTCATATTCATAGATCCTGGTTTTTTCTCAATTCTAACCCAATTTTTTTAGAATTTAAATTTTCTTTAATTTATATTTTTATGTGATAAAACCCACCAATGAAAGAAGAGTTTCTGTTACACTTGTGTTTTACCCGTCTGAAATGAAAAACCTCATATACGAACAGAAAAGGGGCGTTCTTCTCAACTGAAATCTTTATATAAGTGTATAAGTAAATACTTATACAGTAACCAATGGATCCCTGTACTTGTTGTGATGCGTGTGACAACCTCTGTGAGATTGTCCCGGAAATGGCCAGGACATTCAAGGCCCTCGGTGATCTCACCCGCCTCCGGCTCATCTATCTCCTCTCGAGTGATTCAAGCGGTACACTCGGTGTCAGCGAGCTCGCCACCCGTCTCGGGATCTCACAACCGGCTGTTTCACAGCATCTGAAGACACTAAAAAGCGAAGGGATTGTTGATTCCCGACGGGAAGGATTTTTCATCTATTACTCAATCAACCGTGAAAGGATGGTTCTTTTCCGTAAACAGTTTGACCGGATATATGCAAGCGTGATGGATAAATGTGACAAAGAATTCGTCTGGACGGAAACCCGTCAGATCTCCTTAAACGCCTGTGTTATCTTTTACTCATACACCGGCATTACCAGGGGAGTTGCTGAAAAGATCGGGAATGCCTGCGGATGTGACCTGGTCCCGGTACAAACAAAGAAAGAGTACTCGTCATTCTCTGCGTATACAACCGGGGTTTTTCGTTCCCGAAAGGGAGCCTGTGATCCGATAATCCCTGAAGAGATCGATGTCTCGGGATATGATCTTCTTGTCATCGGAACACCGGTCTGGGCAGGAAAACCAACCCCGGCAATAAATGCAGTGGTGCAGGCATTTTCAGGCTGCGAAGGAAAGAAGGCCTTAATTTTCGTTACCAGTTGCGGAATTCCCGGAGAAGCCCTGCCTCTCTTAAAAGCAGCTCTCGCAAAACGTGGTGTCAGTGTAATTGGAGAGATCAGCCTGACCAAAAACGAGATAGGAAACCCGGAAGACGGCAACAGCCTGATAGAACAGGTAATTGCAGCGTACAACGCCTGCACTGACCAGCCGGATATGCCCGAAAAACAGAATGAAAACCCAATCGAGGATTACCCATGAATATAAGCATCATTTTTTACTCCTACACCGGAGTAACCCGCAGGATAGCAGAACAGATCCAGGAGATCTGTAAAGGATCCCTTACCGAGGTACAGACAAACGAATACCCGTCCCGCGTAAAGGCATATACCGCCGGGATTTTCAGGGCAATGAGAGGGATATGTGACCCGATTAAACCGGATATCATCGATGTCTCTTTCGATGATCTTCTTGTCATCGGGACTCCTGTCTGGGCAGGAAAACCCACGCCCGCAATCAATGCAGCGGTGCAGGCCCTTTCCGGTTGCGAAGGAAAACCGGCTGTTATCTATGCAACCTGCAAAGCCGGCGGAGGGGATACCCTCCCGGTCCTCAAGAAAGCCCTGACCGGAAAAGGCATAAAGGTCGTCGGTGAGTTTGTTTTTGATAAAGATGAGGTACAGGATCCGGAAAAGATTGCTGCTCTGGTAAAGGCCATCCGGGGGTCTGGAGGATCCTCATGAATACTACCATCTATTACTTTACCGGGACCGGCAACTCTCTTGCTGCTGCAAAGAAGGTTGCAGAAATACTTGGTGAGACTGATCTTGTCCCGATAGCATCGCTGCACGAGACAAAAACGCGTATCATCCCTGGTACGGACCGGGTCGGAATCGTCTGCCCGGTTTACGATGCCGGTATCCCTGTCATTGTGCGGGATTTTCTCGGGAGGCTGGATCTCAGTGCAGAGCCATATTTGTTTGGTATTGTTACCATGGGCGGGATGGGAGTCTCTGCTCTTCACCAGATAAACAGTTTCCTGGTTCGGAACCATCAGAAGAAACTCGATGCTGCCTTTGCAGTAAAGATGCCCGGCAATTTTCCTCCTGTCGGGATCCCGCCCGTCGGAGAGAAGAAAAAGCAGATCCTTGCTGATGCGGATAAAAGCCTTGCAGCCATTGCAGAGAAAATTGCGAACAAAAAGCGGGTCTCACCCCGGTTCTCCCCGGGTTCTTCCCTATTACGGCTGCTCCTCTACCCGCCGTTTGCACGAAAAGTGCATGCAACTGATACGAACTTCTCAGTCGGAGAGGCCTGCACCTCCTGTGGGACCTGCAGCGAGGTCTGCCCGGTAGGTAATATTGTCATGGAGAATGAAAGGCCCGTATGGCAGCACCACTGTGAGTTATGTTGTGCCTGTCTTCATTCCTGTCCTGCCGAGGCAATTGAGCTTTCTTTGATGAGAGGAACAAAAGGGCGGGGACGATACCTGCATCCCGCTCTTACGGTAAAAGATCTCATGATTCAGCAGGGAAAAAATCCCTGATACCGGAATATCCGGATTTGTATCTACAAACCGGTAAATCAGGTGAATGAAAAAGGTAAATCATGAAGAACAATGAAGCAGAGCAAGACGACTCGAAAGGAGTGAAATCTTTTGTGATCGTATACTCCTACCATCACCACAACACGGAAAAGATAGCAAACGCCATCGGAAGGGTCCTCGATGCACCGGTAAAAACCCCGGAACAGGTATCTGCAGAGGATCTCTCCGGCTATCGCCTTATCGGATTTGGTTCCGGTATCTATTCAGGCCAGAACCATGAGTCTGTTCTCGAGCTGGTTGATGCCCTGCCCCCGGTGAAAGGCACGAGTGCATGTATCTTCTCAACCTATGGAGCCCCGGATCGCCTTTTTCAGGGGGAGCGGCAGAAGAAGTTTATTGCACAGAATCACGCGAAATTAAGAGAGAAACTACAGTTGAAAGGATACAGGGTTATTGATGAGTTTGCCTGTCCCGGTTTTAACACGAACAGTTTTCTCACCCTTTTTGGCGGATTGAACAAGGGCAGACCTAATGATGAGGATATCAGGAATGCAGAAGCGTTTGCAGAGAAGGTTAAGCAGCTGGCAGGAACCGGGTAACCTGTCATAAAGAGAACAGTGTTATGAACAATAAGGAAAAGGGCGAGAGTATACGTTCCTCAAATGTATGTGAGATGACGAATAATGTATTGTCAGATACAAATGAGAAGAGAGCGGCATTGCGCCAGAGGTTTCGAAAAACACTTCTTATATTCTCTTTTCTCCTGTATCCTGTAACCTTTGCCTATGTCTCCTGCCCGCTTATTACAGAAGCGACACAATTAGGGATTATATCTGGCGGCCTCGTGATCTTTTCCCTGGTTTTTCTCAGTTCTCTTATTGTTGGAAGGCTCTGGTGCGGGTATCTCTGCCCGTCAGGTGGCCTCCAGGAGATGTACCGTCTTGCTGATGACAGGAGAGCGAAACCGGGTATAGTTAAATGGCTTAAGTATCCGGTCTTTCTCGGGATATTCGGCAGCCTGTTTTATGGTGCATATGAAGCCGGAGGCTTTCACGCCTTTGATCCCGTTTACGGAACCGGTGGTGGGATCTCGATAGCAGCTGCCGGGGGAGCTCTCATGTTCTACGGCCCGGTAACGATTATCATGATCTTTACGGTGATTTTCGGGAGAAGGGGTTTTTGTCATACCTTCTGTCCGATTGCCGTAATGCTTATCATCGGCCGGAAGATCCGGAATATGGTCGGATGGCCGGCTCTTCACCTCGCAGGCGATGTAAACCTCTGCATTGACTGCCAGAAGTGCACAAAAGGGTGTCCCATGAGCCTTGATGTATATAATATGCTTAAGGAGGGGAGAATGGAGCATACTGACTGTATCCTCTGCGGGAACTGTGTTGATACCTGTCCCCGGGATGCTATCAGATATGCCTGGACTCGATCATAAGAAGAGAGAACAAAAGGAGGGATTCCAATGAAAATACTTGTTATTATGGGCAGTCCGCGGAAAGGAAACACCTTCCGGGCCTGTGAAGATCTCCATGAACAGATGCAGAAAGATATTCCGGTAACGTTTGAGTACCTCTGGTTACAGGATGCACACCTGCTTCCCTGCAGGGGATGTCTTACCTGCTTTACCCATGGTGAAGAAACGTGTCCGAACAAGGATGATGCCATTGCAATAGAGCAGAAGATGCACCAAGCAGATGCATTCATCTTTGCCTCACCAGTGTATGGCATGAACGTGACCGGGCAGATGAAGATTTTTATTGACCGGTTCAGTTACGTGTTTCACCGTCCCCGGTTCTTTGGCAAGAAAGCATTTCTGCTTGTGACGACTGGTGTACTCGGTGCTCCTTCCGTCCTTTCATACCTGGAGAAGGTTGCCCGCATCTGGGGTTGCGAGGTTGTAGGGAAGGTGGGATTAATCACTCCCGGGTTGGACTCCGGTAAGATAGTCACGAAGAATGAGAAGATGATTGCTGATTCTGCACGGGTTTTTACAAAATCTCTGCAAAATCCCCGGAAAAAGAGACCAGGGCTCTGGGATGTTATTATCTTTCACGGGCAGCGTGGTGCTTTCTCGCAACTGGAGAAGATATCCCCGGCAGATTACCAGTACTGGAAAAGCCGGGGGTGGTTCAATCCGGGTGCCCGATACTTTACTGATGTCCGGGTAAACCCCTTGTATCATGGTATCGGGAAGATCCTTGGCTCTATTTCAGCCCGAAAGATACAAAAGGAGTTAAAAAATTGAGACCAGTGCAGATTCATGAAGATCCGAATCTATTCCATACCGGAGCCGGCAACACGCTCGCTGTAATCCCGGATCCTGCGGATTATCCTGGTGATACAGAATCTGTTTCCATTCCAAATGCACTGCCGGATCCGGATTCTGTTGATGAGACTGATACCGTGGGCATTGCTTTTCCCTTCTATTTCCTTGGTATGCCTGATATTGTGAAGGATTTTGTTCAGAAGATCCGGTTCTCCGGTACCCCGTATGGGGAGGGATTATATTCCCTGATGCCATCTGATAATTCCTATCTTTTCAGATGATCAATAATTACAAGTGCAGAAGAAGTCGATATACCTGACCTGTCTGCCATACATATATGAATACTGGAGAGGAGATGAGATGTCAAACAATCTGGAAGAAACAGGATCAAAAAAGGCAGGAGAAGAGAATCCGTCATGGCGGTGTACTGTATGTGGTTTTGTCTTTTTTGGAAAGAAACCTCCGAAGGGATGTCCCCGATGCCATAGTCCGTCCCGGGAATTTCGTACGGTGCTTACACACCGGTCACTGGTTTATGACGGAAAACCCGCTGATGTTCTGCTTATCAACGGCAGCACCCACCGTGCCGGAAATACCGGTTTTCTGGTTGATTGTGCAGAAGAACTGCTTCGGGAAACAGGTGTTTTGTATCAGAGGTATAATTTAGCCGAATACTCGATAGATCCCTGCTGGTGTTGCTATAGTATCAGGGACGAGTCATGTACCTATCCCTGCCGGAACAAGGAAGACGATATGCCTGCATTTCACCAGATGATTGCCGCATCAAAAGCGGTCATTATTGCCTCCCCGATAAACTGGAATACCATGGCTGTACGGCTCAAGATCTTTCTTGACCGGATGACCTGCATGGAGAACCTGTACCACCTCGGAAAACCCGGACTTACCGAGGGGAAGATCGCAGGAATTCTTATCTGTGGGCACGAGGATGGCGCTATCAAGACAGCACTCGACATCTTTTTCGTACTTCAACAGATGGGATTTATCCTTGCACCGTTCGGTATCGGGTTTAGGACACATGGATCCGAATACAACAGCAGCACAGATGCAGATTTTTTCCGAACTGACAATCTTATTGCTCAACAAATACAGGGAGTCGTGCATAATGTAATAGAGATGATGCGTCTTGATCCCGAGTCAGCACTGAGAGGAAAATTAATCCCGGTCGGAGAGTAATTCCTCATAATACCTGAATTATTTCGTCTTTAATCAAAGGAATCAGAGAGAAAGGCTGTAATATCTTTTGAATCAGTAACAGAGTCAGTAGATGGGTAATCATGGCCGGATCACCCGGAAGGGAACAAAAGAAATTATATCCCTCCCTGACTGATTCAGATACATGCAGGAACCACGCGGGTATGAAGAGTATCCCATACAAATCGTCATCGCATCAAACCTCATTTCACTGCTCATTTATGTGATCGGGGTATATATCCTCTCTTTATACAGCCCCTTCCCGGCAATTTTGTATCTCTGTTTTATTGGTATCCTTGAATTTCGCCTGATCTGCAGACACTGTACAGACTGTTACTACTTCGGAAAAGTCTGTGCCTTTGGGAAAAGCAGGTTGAGTTCTCTTCTCTGTAAACCGGGTCATCCGGAACGTTTCAGCCAAAAAAAGTGTTCAGGGGCAGATATTGTCCCGGATCTACTCGTGTTCCTGATTCCCCTGCTTGCCGGTCTGCTTTATCTTGCAATAAATCTCTCCTGGATTATTGTTTTATTGGTACTAACTCTCTTTATCCTTGGTTTTTTGGGTAATGCGTTAGTGCGGGGAAATGTAGCCTGCAGGCACTGCAGACAGAGAGAGATTGGTTGTCCTGCGGAACAGTTATTTGATACATCAAAAAAATCCTGAACATCTCACCTTCTTTTTCCATTCAAACCAAAATTTTCAGTATTAAGTTTCTGCCTTTCAGGAGACCGGGAGGTAAGAATTTATTTATCATTCCATTGTCCATCTGATATAGAGAGAAAAACCCGCTGCAACCACTCAATACTGCAGCAAAAATTCTGCTAATTGATATTTCAGGAGAAACCCATATTTATGATTCGATGGCAAAGGGACAGGGGGCTTGAGGTACGGATGATTGGAACGTTATTCTTACTTGCCCTGGTCTATTTCATCTTCATCGCGGTGCTTGCATACATCGGGATTAACGCACTCTTTCTCATTCTTATTGTCACGGTCATGCTCCTCCTCCAGTACTTCTTCTCTGACAGGATGGTACTCTTCTCGATGGGTGCCCGAATCGTCTCCGAGCAGGAAGAACCCCGCCTGCACCAGATCGTGACACGTCTGTGTGCAATCGGAGGAATACCGCAGCCACAGATTGCTATTGCAGACAAGGCTGTTCCCAATGCGTTTGCGACCGGGAGAAGTCAGAAAAAATCGGTGGTTGCCGTAACCACCGGGCTCTTGTCCATGCTCAGCGAAGGGGAATTAGAGGCAGTGATAGCCCATGAACTCAGTCATGTAAAGAACCGTGATGTGATGGTGATAACTATCGCCAGCCTGATCTCTACTGCAGCATTTTTTCTGTTCCGGAACTCTTTTATGATTCCCAGAACCGGAGGAAGGAACGGGAAAGATTTTTTATGGATTCTCATCCCTGTCGTCGCGGCGGCAGTCTGGGTTATCAGTTTCCTGTTAAT
Source organism: Methanospirillaceae archaeon (assembly GCA_016926505.1). Taxonomy (GTDB): domain Archaea; phylum Halobacteriota; class Methanomicrobia; order Methanomicrobiales; family Methanospirillaceae; genus JAFGOM01. Next base: position 32,861 of record JAFGOM010000061.1, on the reverse strand, counting down.
TAAAGCCCTCTCCCGGTACCGTGAGTATGCAGCAGACCGGGGATCTGCGGTTCTGACCGGACGGCCCTCAGAGCTTGCCGCTGCGCTCCTGAAGATAAGCGGACAGATGACCCGGATTCCAACACGCGATCTCCGTGATGTCGAAGGGCTGAATGCATTCTTCATCATCCCGGCACTATCAGGTTCATCTATCCTGGAACTTCTTTCAACGCACCCTTCAACACAGCAGCGGATTGCTGCTCTCGCGAAGATAGAACAGGAGATGGCAGGGCATGGGGTTTAGGGATGCAATCCATTCGCTGTTAGGTACAACAGCACTTCCAAAAGCATCACTTGAGACCCTTTTTGCCATCTCGTCTGCCAGTATCACTATGCAGGTCGAACTTGACCTCGTTCCCTCCCCATCTGCAGGAATATGTTTTAAACCAATTGAATCCTCGCACTATGATTCTGCAACAAGAGAGATCGAGGAACTGCTTACCTATAGTTCACAAGAGACCGGAACAACATTCCGGCTTGTGACCGATGAATTCCGGTTTACCTGGATAATACTATCTGACCCGGACTTTGAGGATCTCATCACGGGAATTCATTTAATAAGCCAGACTCTCATCGAGAAGGGCGTTGGTACCTACCTCCTCTGTGCAGTCTTCCGGTTTGGTAACGAGACTCCGGTCTACTGGATCTATCATTTCAAACTGGGACGGTTTTATCCTTTTGTTCCTGTAAGTGGGAAAATGCGTGATAATGCAGCTGAATTCAGGATGCAGGCATTGCTTGGCAGGGAACTTCCTGTTGAAAAAGATATAGAAAAGTGGTATCCCCTCTGGGGCATCCCACTGTAACCTTACTTTCCTGCTTCAGATTTTAACCGTGCAAGTTCTGATTCAATGCTTCCCTGATTGCTTATCTTTGCAAGTTCACGTGCGATATCATCCTGTCCGGCAGAGAAATCTACGAGGGTTCCCCCTTCGATGAGTTCGTCAATGGCAGCAGAGCGTGCTTTCATCTCTTCTGTCTTGCTCTCTGCTCTCTCTATCGAGGTTCCGAGACTCGTCATCTCTTCGCTGATGCCTGACAGGGATTCACCGATCTTAACCTGTGCCTCAGCAGCAGAGTACTGTGCTTTTATCGTCTCTTTTTTGGATCTGAATATCTCTATCTGCGTGGAAAGTCGTTTTTCTGCAGCAACCAGTTTCTCCTGCTCCTTCTCCATGTTTGCGATCTCGGGATCAAGATCTGCTATCTGTGATGTGATAGCATTTTTCCGCTCAAGTGCAAGCCGTGCGAGATCCTCCCTGTCCGCTGCTATCGCTTCTTTTGCCTGAGCTTCCAGTTTTTCGCTGTTCTGAACCAGTTTTACTTTTTGTAACTCCAGTCTCTTCTTCGATGTGGTGACATCTGCAATTCCCCGTTTGACATTCTGCAGGAGATCCAGTTGTTTTTCATAGGAATAATCAAGGGTCTCCCTGGGGTCTTCCATCTTTCCCACTAACTTGCTTAATTTTGCTGAAATAACAGCAACGGTGCGATCAATAAGACTCATCTTCTCTCCTCCGTCTGTATGGTATCACTATGATTTTTAACATGTTATGAGTATCGGGGAGCACGATATACTTTTCGGGAGTATTGCATTGATTGAATCAGGTTTTTAGAAGTCGTTATACTGGATAAGGGAGCTAGGGGTTTAATGGGTTTGTCGCATTATTGCTCATTACAGCCTGCAGTCTGGTCAGCATTTCCGATGTCCCGGCAATAATATACTAAACTATCGTATTCGCACTTCTTTTTTTTAATTTAACTTTTACCGGTTTTGTTTCCGTTATGTGGGATACTCTCCCCGGAATCGGTGCTCACATGCAGAAAAGCATCCTCTCAAATTTGATACCAGGTGTCCTCTTAATAATATCGAAAGGAGAAAGGTAGGATATTGTCAAGCCTGCATATAGTACGCGCTCTGGTCATTACCGGGTAATCAATGATTATCATGCTTCAGGAAAGAGTACAGGCGACCGGCTGCCTGTTTTTTCGTTCATTTCATAAGAACAGACAAAGATTCACAGGTATATCCAATCTTTTGTAGTCATCGATTTTTTTGTCATTCTGCATGCCGGGTGTCTGCACAGAAACTGAATCTGCAATGTATGCAAAAGAGATTGGGAATGGCAGAGTCCGGATTTCTTATATTTATAGGAGATGCCGGTTACCTGCCTTATTACACGATAAAAGAGCCTTACCATGATGAGAGATGGAAGTTAAAGATCGTTATTACTAACTGTAATATAGTATGCAGTGAATACTAATTAATCGAGATTTCGAATCTTTTTCGGTATTAATAAATAGTAACTGATTGATAACGCATTTCAGGTAAGGATTGTAAAGAATATCCTTGAATCATATATAATCCGGAATATGGGTACTCTGTCAGGTATTATTCTATCCTGCAGGATTTTTGCATTCAAACAGGCACGATACGGCCTGACCGTGAACAGGGGATACTATTACAGAGGGGATGAGTGAATAAATGAACCTGATACATTTGCATCGGATGTATATCCCACAGGCACTTCTTTTTGTCTCGAGTCTCGGCTGCATTCTCATGAGTATTATCTGTCTGCAGGCAGGATATTTTGTTATCTTTCAGAATCTCTTTTATATTCCTATCATTCTCGCCTGTATCTTTTACATCAGGAAAGGATTTCTCTTCTCCTGCATGGTAGCACTCATCTATTTTGTTCTGGTGTTCCTGCATACAAAGGATTTTTTGGTACTTTCTCAGGCAATCGTCCGTGTAATCATTTTTATCAGTATCGCGGGAATCGTTACCGTACTTGCCGCTTTACTGAAAAAAACCGAAGAAAAACTCCGTAATTCTGGTGATTTTAAGGATAGCATCATCAGGGATGCCCGGATATGGCTCATGGTTCTTGATAGGAAGGGAAACATTTCTGTATGGAATCATGCCGCTGAGGAGATGAGCGGATATCGCTCCCATGAGGTCATTGGAAAGACTGAGGTCTGGAAAAAGTTATTTCCAGACTCAGAATATAGAAAACAGGTCAGAGATCTCATTTATCGCCATAGTGCGAATGCCGGTTTTTTTGATGATTTTGAGACAACAATCCAGACAAAAACCGGAAAAAACAGGATAATCTCCTGGAATATCAAGACTCTTGCAGATGATACCGGTAGAGAGACGAATATTATCGCAGTCGGAGTGGATGTTACCGATATGCATATGGCATCAGATGCTCTTGCTGATCAGACACGGTTTCTCCAGACTCTTATCGATACCCTGCCGGTTCCGGTTTTCTACAAGAATCGGGACGGGTTCTATACCGGATGTAATGCAGCATTTGAGGAGTATTTTGGAAAGAACCGCGATGATATCATCGGCAGATCGGTCTATGATCTCTGGCCAAAAGAGATGGCAGATGTGTATTACCATGCCGATACCGCAGTTTTTGAATCTCCCGGCAACCAGCGGTACGAGGCATCTGTCAGGTATGCTGACGGGTCTGTTCATGATGAGGTATTTTACAAGGCCCCCGTTCTTGATAATAAAAGCCGTGTTTCCGGACTGATAGGGGCATTCCTGGATGTCACCAAACAGAAAAAAAGTGAGAATGCACTCAAAAAGAGCGAGACCCTGTATAGGTCACTCTTTGAGAATATGCTTGAGGGGTTTGCATATTGTCAGATGCTCTTTGATGATGCAGGCAATCCGATTGACTGGATTTACCTTGATGTCAATGATGCCTTTGAGAAGAATACCGGTCTGGCTGATGTGGCAGGCAGACGTGCTTCAGAGATATTTCCCGGGATTCGGGAACAATCTTCGGAACTGTTTGATATCTATAACAGCGTTGTTGTATCCGGAAACCCCCATGTATTTGAGACGTTCTTTATCCATCTTGATATCTGGCTCCGTATATCAGTATTCAAACCCTGTGATGAGCACTTCGTCGCGGTATTTGAGAATATTACCGACCGGAAACTGGCAGAAAAACGCCTCAATAATATCATCAGTGAGCAGGAGACAATCCTTTTAAATGTTCCTGCACTGATCAGTTTTAAAGACACAAACAACCGGTATATCAGGGTTAATCCTGCGGTCGCACAGGTCATGGGAAGGCCGGTCAGTGAAATAGAAGGAAAAACGCTCACAGAATTATATCCCGATATCGATGACCTCTTCCTTCAAACTGATAGTGAAGTAATCCAGTCAAAAAATCCAAAACTGGGGATTATTCAGAAGATTACCAATTACAACGGTGAGACCCTCTGGGTACAGACAGACACCGTTCCCTTAATCGATGAAAAAGGAGATGTTGATGGCGTACTGGTGGTGAGTACTGATATTACCGAAGCCAAGCGTGCAAAAGATGCCATCAGTCATGTGAATCAGAAACTCAACCTTCTCTCAAGCATCACCCGGCATGATATCGGCAATGAACTCCAGATCCTGTTTGGATACATGGAGATGATACAGGAAGAGGGTGTAAACCCTCCGGTGAGTACCTACCTTGAGAAGATGATACTCGCAGTACATCATATACAACGCCAGATTGCATTTACCCGCGATTATCAGGATATCGGGGTTCATTCCCCGATATGGCAGGATGTGGGCGGGGTGATCTCATCAGTGGTCAGGTCTGTGGATGTTGCTTTAATTGAGATCGAAAACACGATATCAGGACTGGAAGTCTATGCAGATCCCCTGATGGAGAAGGTATTTCTGAATCTTATCGATAACGCAAAGCGGTACGGTGAGAAGATCACCCTGATACGGTTTTTTGCGGACAGAGAAGATAGTATGGTGCGTATCATCTGTGAGGATGACGGGGCAGGAATTCCGTTGGAGTACAAATCAAAGATATTTAACAGGGGGTATTACAAACACACAGGATTCGGACTGAACCTGTCCCGGGAGATCCTTGATATCACAAAGATTACCATAAAAGAGACCGGAGTTTTCGGGGAAGGGGCCAGGTTTGAGATTCTCGTTCCAAAAGGAGCGTTCCGGTTTTCCAGTCCTTCATTGGATCCTGATAGCGAATGAATCCTGATGAGAGAGTATGAAAAAGATACTATTTTCTCTTACCTGCATCGATACTAATCCATATGGGAAGGAAGGGAATGATTATCAGATATCCGAACCGTTACAAAATATAAAACATTTTTTGTGAAATTCATAAATGCCAATAATCCTTACATAAAATTGAAGTTGTATCTGGTTAGCGTTCGTTTTTAGAGGACGATAATTAATGAAAAAAAAGGTGTATCAATGAAGGATCTGCAGTGGATATTCTTTTTTTTGCTGTTCATTACTGTAGTCATTGCAACTTTTGCTGATATGACACCGACATCAGGTATTATATCTGGCAATACTCCCCTCCTCTTTCTTGGGAATGAAAATATTGCTCCGGTTATATATGTAGAAGACAATATAACAAAAGGAGTCGCTGTTGATTTGGTCAATGCTCTTGCGCCTTATTTGTCACAAGAAATTGAGATCAAAGCCATGAACTGGTCAGAGGCCCAGTCACTCGTAGCACAAGGCAGTGCAGATGCCCTCATCCAGATAAACCCGACAGAAGAGCGGTTGAAAATGTATGATTTTTCAGATAATCTGCTCGAATCACGTTTCTCCATATTTACCCGGTCAGATACCATAGGTCTGTCAGATATTTCAAGTCTCCGGGGAAAACGGGTCGGTGTTGAATCGAAAGGTCTACCCATTCAGATTATAAAGAAGGATCCTGATATTATCATCTCACCGATTCCTGATTTTTATGAGGGATTCAGACAGCTGCACAATGGTACTCTTGATGCAGTTGTTGTGGATGACCGGGTTGGATCCTATATTCTGTCAAAGAATAATATCCGGGATGTAAAGATATCCGGGGCACCCATCGCTTCTTCGTACTCAAAAATAGCGGTCAGGAAAGGAAATACGAAACTGTTACATGAAATTAACCATGCACTGCAGGTTATCAGAAATGATGGCACGTACCAGAAGATAATTGACACCTGGAGACCGACAGAGGGTGTTTTTCAGACACAACAACAGATTACAGAAGGATATTATCGGGTTATTATTTTCATTTTAATTCTCTTATTTATCATTGCTGTTATCTGGGTAGGCACCATACGAAGAGAATTAACAGGAAGAAAAACAGCAGAGAAGATTGCAAAAGAGCAGTATTCTACCCTGCGTGATATCATTAACAGCACGAATACCCCTATTTTCTCGATAGATCGTACATATCGGTATACCAGTTTTAATCGGGCACATGCTGTTTTTATGAAGGAATCGTACGGAGCAGATATAGAAAACGGAAAATGTATTTTTGATTACATATCAGTCCCACAAGACCCAATAACCAAAAGAGATAATCTTGATCAGGCATTATCCGGAAAAGAATATGTAATAGAGTTATATTCAGGAACAGAAACGGAATCTCGTCAATTTTTCCAGGTGACATACACTCCTGTCAGGAGCGGAGACGAAATAATTGGTGTTGCAGTTTTTGCTCATGATATCACTGACAGGAAGCGGGGAGAAGACGAACTCGAAATGCAGGTTCGTGAACGCACAGCCCAGTTATTAGCGTTAAATAAAGATTTAACAAAGGAGATTGCTGAACGCAAACAGAGAGAAAAAGATCTCAGAGAGAGCGAAGAACGATACCATGCAATATATGATCAGTCTCCCATCGCCATAGAACTCTATGATGAAGATGGTGCTTTAGTGGATGTTAATCCGGCGTGCCTTGATTTATTCGGCGTTCGGGATATCGATTCGATCCGAACATTCTCTCTTTTTTCCGATCCGAATCTCAGCGATGAGAACAAAGAAAAACTCCGTCAGGGAGAATCAACTCACTATCCGGTGCCGTTTGATTTTGGAAAGGTTAAAGTGAATAACCTGTATCCGACCAGCAGGGAAGGAATAATCTGGCTTGATGTGCTCATCACTCCGTTGGGAGGTAAGCCTGATGATAGTACCGGATTCCTTGTTCAGGTTCAGGATATTACCCAACGCAAGCAGGCTGAAGAAGCATTACAAGAGAGCGAGAAGAGGTATCGCGATATGTTTGAGATCAATAATGCGGTCATGTTCATCATCGATCCTCGGGATGGCTGTATCATTGATGCAAATACTGCTGCAATCAGGTATTACGGGTATACTCACGAGGAATTAACTCAGATGCGAATTTGTGAGATCAATGTCGCAGATCCTGATTCTATCAGAAAAGATATGGATCATGCAGTTGAGAAGAAAGGGGCAGTTTTTCTATTTAAACATCGGAAAAGAGATGGAGATATCAGAGATGTTGAGGTTTTCAGCGGTCCTATTTCTGTGAAAGGGAAAAAATTTCTCCATTCGATTATCCAGGATGTTACTGAGCGTAACCAAATAGAAGAAGCTCTCAGACAGGCAAACCATAAACTCAACCTGTTGTCAAGCATCACCCGGCATGATATCAATAATGAGATCCAGATTATTCTGGGTTATCTTGAATTGGTAAAAGAATCAGAATTAAATCCTGAAATCCGCACCTATATCGGGAAGGTTTTTTCATCTACCGATAATATTAAACGACAGATAGCATTTACCAGGGATTACGAGGATATCGGGGTTCACACACCCGTCTGGCAGGATCTCTGTACGGTGATAACAAAAGCAGGTCAATTAATTGATATCAGCCCGATACAGGTACATGTGGATATGTCCGGGGTTGAGATCTTTGCAGATCCACTCTTACAGAAGGTTTTTTACAACCTGATTGACAATGCAAGGCGATACGGTGAAACACTTACCGAAATCCGGTTTTCTGGATGGGAAAGGGATGAGGGATATACCATCATCTGTGAAGACAACGGAGTCGGGATCCCGGATGAGTTTAAGACAAAAATTTTCAGGCGCGAATATTTCAAACATACCGGGTTCGGGCTTAATCTTTCACGGGAGATCCTGGATATTACCGGAATTGTCATTGAAGAGACAGGTGAGTTCGGGAAAGGAGCACGATTTGAGATACAGGTGCCGAAAGGCAAATGGCGGTTTAGGGTATCAGAATAAAGATAATTGGGCGTTTTTCCTGAAAAAAGGATGTATGAGAAACAAGCATTGTGATTATCCGACTGACATCAGGATCACCGGTTTTTAAAGATTAATTTTCCATCCTTCTCATCAACCACGATCTCCTCCTCTTTCCTGACTATTCCCTCGAGAATCATCTTTGAGAGTTCATTTAAAAGATTTTTCTGGATAACCCGCTTTATGGGACGGGCACCGAACTGGGGGTCAAAGCCCAGCGTGGCGATAAAACGGATTGCGTTCTCTGTTGCAGTAAATCTGACCTCATTTTTTAGTAGCATCTTCTGAACATATCCCAGCTGGAGCCTGACAACCGTCTCTATCTCATCCATGGTGAGCGGACTGAACATGATGACCTCGTCAATCCGGTTGAGGAACTCAGGCCTGATGGTCTTTTTTAAGAGATCAAAGACCTGCTCCCGTGTCTGGTCATACACCTCATCCCTGTTCGTATCAGTCACGTTCTCCAGATTCTCCTGGATGATAGGGGAACCGATGTTTGATGTCATGATGATGATGGTATTCTTGAAATCAACGGTTCTGCCCTTATTATCGGTAAGACGACCATCGTCAAGAACCTGGAGCAGGATGTTAAAGACATCGGGGTGGGCCTTTTCTATCTCATCAAGCAGTACGACAGAGTACGGTTTTCTCCGGACCGCTTCAGTCAGCTGCCCGCTCTCTTCGTACCCGATGTATCCCGGGGGTGCCCCGACCAGCCGGGATACGGTATGCCGTTCCTGGTACTCAGACATATCGATACGCACCATGCTGTTCTCGTTGTTGAATAAGAACTCAGCGAGAGCCTTTGCAAGTTCTGTCTTTCCCACCCCGGTTGTACCGAGGAAGATAAATGACCCGATAGGACGTTTCGTGTCCTGAAGCCCGGCCCGACTCCTGCGGATTGCATCAGATACCGCCTCAATCGCCTCATCCTGACCGACGACCCGCTTGTGAAGTTCGGCCTCAAGGCTTAAGAGTTTCTGCTTTTCACTCTGCAGCATCCTGCTGACGGGAATCCCGGTCCAGCGTGAGACCACCTCGGCAACCTCCTCGGCATCTACTTCCTCGTTTACCATCGCAGAATCCTTCTGCAGCAGGCTCAGGTTCTCCTCGAACTCGTGTATCTTCTTCTCGATATCAGGAATGCGGCCATAACGGATCTCGGCCACCTTCCCAAGATCTCCACGGCGGTTGGCACTCTCTGCCTCGAACTTCTGGTTCTCGATCTCATTTTTCTGAAGCTGGATCTTTTCGACAATATCTTTTTCAGACTGCCATTTAGCCTTTAGGCGGTTTCTCTCCTCGGTCAGGTTTCCGATCTCCTCGTTTAGGTGATCCAGTTTCCCCTGGTCTTTCTCCCGTTTTATCGCCTCCCTTTCTATCTCGAGCTGGCGAAACTTCCTCTCGATTATCTCGAGTTCTTCTGGTACCGAGTTAATCTCGAGCCTGAGTTTTGCCGCAGCTTCGTCTATCAAGTCGATAGCCTTGTCAGGCAGGAACCGGTCAGAAATGTATCTCTGAGAGAGTTCAACAGCGGCAATAATGGCCTCATCCTTGATCCTGACATGGTGGTGGGTCTCGTACTTCTCTTTTATTCCGCGAAGGATCGATATTGCATCAAGCATATCAGGTTCATTGACCATCACAGGCTGGAACCGTCGTTCCAGTGCCTTGTCCTTCTCAAAGTACTTCTGGTACTCCTTAAGCGTGGTTGCACCGATGACATGCAGTTCTCCCCTTGAGAGGGCTGGTTTTAAGATATTGGCTGCGTCCATCGCTCCTTCGCTGGCACCCGCTCCGACCAGGGTATGGATCTCGTCGATAAAAAGGATGATCTCCCCTTCGGCTGATATCACCTCTTTCACGACGCCCTTGAGTCGTTCTTCAAATTCTCCCTTGTATTTGGCACCGGCGATAAGGGCTCCCATGTCAAGGGAGTAGATCTGCTTGGTTTTGAGGTTATCAGGCACATCTCCGTCGATTATCCGGTGGGCCAGACCTTCAGCAATGGCGGTTTTTCCTACCCCCGGCTCCCCGATAAGGATCGGATTGTTCTTTGTTCTCCTCGAGAGGATCTGCAGAACCCTCCGGATCTCGTCATTACGACCGATAACCGGATCCAGTTTCCCGCTACCGGCCAGATCGTTTAAGTTACGGGCATACTGGTTTAAGGAGTTGTAGGTTCCTTCTGCATTCTGGCTGCTTGCAGTCGAGCCTTTCCTGAGCTGCTTAATAGCAGTCTTTAAGTCTTTATCAGTGACTCCGTTCTGTTTTAAAAGCCGTGAGGTGGCGTCGTTACCCGAAAGAATTCCCAGAAGGAGGTGCTCAATCGAGACAAAATCATCCTTGAACTCCTGGGAGAAGCCCGTTGCTTTCTGAAGGGCTCTCGTCGCATCCTGCGAGAGGTACGGTTCTCCACCGGTGACTTTGGGTAATGACTCAACGATCCGGTCCAGAGCCTGGGTACAATTGTCGATATGCACATTGAGTTTCTTTAACAGGTACGGGATGACATTCTCATCAACGATAAGCATCCCTTTTAATATATGTGATGTCTCAATCGCCTGGTTCTGTTTTCCCGTGGCAATCTCCATTGCTTTCTGGATAGCCTCCTGGGATTTAATGGTATAATTGTTAAGATTCATGATTGATACCTGTTGATGTTTTTGTAATTGCTGTTCTTACTCGATATAATGCTTTTTTGTCTCAAATACTTTACCCACGCTTCCCAAAAAGTATGCCCGGGTAGATGTGGGAATTGACAGATGTAATCCGGGGATATAACCAGAAGAATGAAATTTACCCATTTTTAGTATCCTCTCCAAAAAAAATCCGTGAACTATGCCATATTGCCGGCTTTACTGATACGGTTCTCTCCAACCTTGAGCTTGCTTCTGAAGAAGCATTTGTAAATATCCTTGAACATGCATATCCTGACTGTAAACCCGGAGATATTCACATAAAAGGTACAATTACATCGACCGAGATGGTACTCTCATTTCACGACGAGGAGATCCCTTTTCACGAATCACCATATGAGTATTCGTATGCTATCGATTCTGACGTGGATATCGATACCCGTGGTCTGGGATTTCAGATTATCCGATATAGCGTCGATGAAGTCTGGTTTGAGAATCTGGGAAAGCAGGGCAAAGTCCTCTTTCAAGTCAAGAAGTTACCAGACCAACAAAACCAGTACCGGTTCAGGAGGAACATGTGATCACTCCCGCTCCCCCCCAGCACTATGAGATTCGGGCGATGCGTGACGAGGAGGCACAACAGGTTACCCGGCTTTTCTGGCTGGTGTATGGATGCACGTACAAAAATGAGGATTTCTAACGGCCGGATAGGTTATTAGAACTCATAAGCAGCGGTCGCCTTTTCAATTTAGTTGCCGTCGGTGAGGATAAAGAATTGGCAGGACACGCAGGCCTGCTCATGCCCAAGCCCGTTCCCATGGCTGAGGTCGCTCTTCTTGCTGTCTCTCCTGCACACCGGGGCCGAGGGATCATGACCTTCCTTGAAGATAGCCATCTTTACAAAGGCTGCCGAGCTGGGTCTCTCTGGTCTCTCGGCAAACCCGGTTACCAGTCATAATAAAAGCCAGAAGGCGTTCTATCGGCGGGACTTTGTTCCGTGCAGTCTTGATCTTGCAGCATGTCCTCCCCGTATGTTCAAGGCCCTTGTCAGTGACGATATCCCAGAGCAGCGGGAGTCATACCTTCATTGTTTCAAATACCTCTCCCCTCCCTCTCCGATTTGCGTATATGTTCCTGATCTTTACCGTGCAATCATTACCCGGATCTATGAGAATCTTCACCAGCCGTGCACGATAGGCAGACCTGTTCCTGCAGACTCTTCCGGGGATTACCGGGTTTTTTTGACAGATCTCTGAAAAAAGGGATAATTACCGTTATCAACGCTGATGAACGCCAGTGGCCTGAGATCCTGCGGGTTGCAGAAGACATGGTGGAATTTGCAGGTGCTGAAGTTGTGAGTCTCGATCTGCCACTTTCCCAGCCCGCTACCGGACTGCTCGTTTTGCTCGCGGAATCCGGCCGGGTTTTGTCTTTACCGGGATCCGCCCCTGTCAGGTAGAAGATAAAGACCATGTCCGCCTGCAACGGGTGTGCGTCCCGTTTGATCTCAGCCTTATTCAGATCTATCCCGGATTTGGAAAATATTTAAAGGACGATATAACAGGCAGGATGGCTGATTTGCGGAGATAACTCCGGAGCCGGATATCGTCCGGGAGCTAGATGGCCCACGAGGACAGGTACAATAAAAGACAGACCCCATCGGCTGGTCAGGTACACCTCTGTTCTCATCAGAAGGTCTTATGGATCACACGTAAGGCAACATGAGCGGTGAACACAGATAAGGCCACCACAGGTTGTGCAGGTATATGTTTCAGCCTGCTGAGAGAGAAAAGTACTCATTCCCTGCTCTTTTATCTCTTTTAAGTTCTCAATCATGCTCATACCGTATTTTGTACGGTACCTTGTATCCAGTTGCTTCAATCGTCTGCATGGCATCTCATCACATTCATAACAGAAGTGAGACGAATTGTGTTCGATTGTCGGACAGGTACGGATGATGCACAACTGGCAGGATTTTGCCTTATCCCTGCTATCTTCCCGGCACCCCGGGCACTTTTTTGTAGGACGGAGATACGCGAGGCAGATAGCACAGTTCATGCCACAGGGAGCGATATGTTCGGGTTTCAGAGCAGGGACATCAGGCTCTCGCATACATCCGGTTGGAAGTACATGCTATTAAACTGACACCTCTTTTCTGTCTAAAAAACCAGTTTGTGGCTCTGGTAAAACCTCCGGGCAGCATCCAATGAAAAAACAGTAATACCGGAAGGGCAAGAGGTACCGGTGATGTCAAAGGTACTTGCATCTCCGGCCCGGTATATCCAGGGATCAGGGGAACTCTTCCGGATAAAGGATCATCTCTCGCGACTTGGCGGCCCGTTTCTTTTTGTCATGTGCCGGTTTGCGTTTGCCAATTTAAAGGAAGTGATTATTGAGAGTTTTACGCAGTCAGGGGCAGTACTGGTATTTGAACAGTTTTGCGGGGAATGTACCGGAAATGAGATAAATCGTCTGCGTAGGGTTTATCAAGAACACGGCTGCAGGGTCGTGGTTGGAGTCGGTGGCGGCAAGACCCTCGATACGGCAAAAGGGGTTGCATTTTACGAAGGTGGTCCGGTCATCTCGGTACCAACGATCGCATCAACCGATGCTCCGACCAGTGCAATATCGGTTACCTACACCGAGGACCACGTTTTTGACGGGAATCTTCTCCTCCCTGATAATCCGCTGGCAGTGATTGTGGATACCGATATCATTGCCCGGGCTCCCGTCAGGTTTCTGGTTGCTGGTATGGGAGATGCATTATCAACGTACTTCGAAGCACGGGCAAATGCGAAATCAGGTCATGAGAATTTTGCTGGTGGGAGTTCAACAAACACCTCGCTGGCACTGGCACGGTTGTGCTATGATATTCTTATCCGGGACGGCCAAAAAGCCAGACAATCTGCAGAGAACCAGGTATGTTCCCCTGAACTGGAAAATGTTATCGAGGCGAATATCTATCTGAGCGGCGTTGGTTTTGAGAGCAACGGCCTTGCCTGTGCCCATTCTATCTATAACAGTCTTACCGTGCTGCCGCAGTGCCATCACAGGTATCATGGCGAACTGGTTGCTTTTGGTTCTATTGTTCAGCTCGTTCTGGAAAAAAGATCGTCTGCAGAGATCAGAGAAGCACTTCTCTTCTGCACCAGTGTGGGATTACCTGTCACTCTGGACGAATTGTCAGAGACAAAACTGACCCGGGAGGATCTCATGAATGTTTCTGTGATGGCATGCGGGCCGGATTCATTCATGGAGAGTGAGCCCTTCCCGGTTACATCCGGAATGGTTTATGATGCGATGATGACGGCTGATACACTGGGGCAGAATATGAAAAAGAATAGTATCGGTTCGTAACAGTATGATTTACAGGAAATATTGGCACGGAATCTGATATTTCTGATCTATCGAATCTTTTTTTATCAAGATATATCCTTTTTCCTTCTCTTTTTATTCCTGACTCCCATGAAGATGCTTGCGGACACGTTCTCCGATTGCCTGTTCTCTTCTTTTCAGGGCAGAAAGATCAACCTTCCCGTCATGGTACGATGAGAAGAGGAGATAGACAAAGTCAACCGTCAGGTCCATCACCTCTTTCCTGAATCGTACTTCAACGGTAGTATCCCCTGCAAAACCCTTGATAGAGAACCAGTCCGGCTTCTCAAACTTGTAGAAGTCCTCCCCGACATTAATGAGTTTCTCGATATGTCCGAAATTGCCGAGATAGGCATAAAATTCTGCCGGTACCGGTGTATCGAGAAGGAACTCCTTCATGAAGGCCCCATCAGCACAGACTTTATGGCGAACTGACCTAATAATTCGCATTTTCTGCAATCTCCTGAATGGCATCTGCTACGATCCGGCATTCTTCATCAGTCGTACACCAGGATAAACTGAGCCGCACGCACCCTTCGCCTCCGTCAATGGCCTTGTGTACCAACGGGGCACAATGAAGACCGGTCCTGCCAATGATACCGTACGCCCGGGCCAGTATAAAACCGACATCATCATTCTTTAATCCCTTGATGTTAAAAGCGATAATCGGCAGGTCCGGCTGATTATTATAGATCGTGATATTTGCATCTTTTTTCATTTCATTGATGAGAAAGGTTGTTTGTCTCTCTGCTTTTTCCATAATCCCATGTAGCCCCCGGTCTGAAATGAATTTCACTCCGGCGGCAAGGGCTGCAAGACCCGGGTAGTTATGGGTTCCAATCTCGAACCGCTCCGGCATCCCACGGGGGTGCATGAGAGAGAAAGAGTCAGTACCGGTTCCACCAAATCGGACAGGAGAGACAGATTCAGGATCCCGGAGGAAAAATCCTCCGGTTCCCGGTATCCCGAGAAGTCCCTTGTGACCGGTGAATACATAGGCATCGACCGGCAGGTTCTTGAGGTTTACAGGAATGTGTCCTGCCGTTTGTGCTCCGTCTACCATGAAGCAGATGCCGTGATCGTGCAGGATCGTTCCGATTGCCCTGATATCCTGTACAGATCCGAGCACATTGCTGCCATGGGTCATTACCATGAGCCGGGTATCGTGCCTGATGGATGCTTCGACTGCTTCCGGAGAGACTGAACTCCCCTTAAACGGAATGATACTCAACCGGATCCGGCCTTGTTCGTTGTATTCAAAAAGAGGCCGGAGGACCGAATTGTGGTCCAGTGCTGTGGTAAGAACATGACACTCATCCTTCTTTCCTGCCAGAAAACCAGATATGAGAATATTTAAGGAATCAGTTGCATTATGGGTGAATACGATATGTTCCGGGGGTTCTGCTCCGAGGAAAGAAGAGAGACACTCCCGGGTCTGCGTAATATAATCTTCTCCTTCGGTCCCGGTTGTCCTCCCGGATCCGAAAACAGGAAGGGAGAGAGATTTAGTAATCGCTGCCTGTACTTCGGGTGGTTTAGGCCAGCTCGTTGCAGCATTATTCAGGTATATCATTGGTTTTTTGAAAGCTGCCACCTTATATCGTATGATAAAGGCAAGCAAAAAGGGATCGCATGGGATTATTCTGTCATGTTTATCGGGATGCCGAATAATTTGATTTTTTCGTTATTTCGAATGTCTTATCAGATTAAAAGCCAATAATTTTCTATGAAAGTCGGTATCGTTCGCTGTCTGATGACCGAGGATATGTGCCCGGGAACCATGGATTTCATCGTGATAAAAGAGGGGAAGGGAGCATTCAAAGATATCGGACCCGTTGAGGTTGTTGGATTTGTAACCTGTGGTGGATGCCCTGGAAAAAGAGCCATACCACGGGCGAAAATGCTTGTGGAAAAAGGTGCAGAAGCAATCGTATTCGCATCATGCATCACCAGGGGAAATCCGATTGGATATCCCTGCCCTCATTACCCTGATGTGAGGGATTGTATTATTAAGGCTATCGGTCCGGATATCCAAATCATTGAATGGACCCACTGATTACGCATCTTTATATCCATGCATATCCGCTCCCCTGATTTTTTCTCCTTTGCAGAATCTTAATCACCATCCTCTCAAATTCCCTGGCAGGTATTTGGTGGCAAACCCCCTGCCGGTATCCTTCATCTGTGAATATCCTCTCTTTATCCGATAAAAGTCATTTTCCTTCTATTATTGCATCTATTGTTTTTCTTTATTCAAATGAGATCCGGCATTATGGTAGCAGTATCAGATAGAAGTTTCCCTGCCGAAATAATTCGTGAGACAAAAATGTTCATAGGTGAGTCAGTACCTTGACCTTTACCAGAGATCAGGGATGCACAGAACCTCGTCTTATTCATTCTTTGGATAACAAATGGTGTGGTACACACAAACATTTCTGGTTATCCGGGACATCTCAAACTGAGTAATATTATACTCTGGTGTTTCATAACTTTTCACCCACCTTGGACCTCTCTTCCCTTTTTTCCTGCTTCCTTGAGACAGGAAAGAATTTCATCTCTTTATGCGGACGTGTACGTTCATGAATGTAACACTTATCTGCAGGATGTTTGAGGAACTGCCAAGACAGGGCCCGGGATTGGATGAATCGACAGCGTATGCGTCTTCATTGACTCCTCCGATTCCCGGAGGTGGAAAAATACTTGATATCGGGTGTGGATCAGGTATGCAGACACTGACTCTCGCAAAACTCTATCCTGATTGTATGATAACTGCCTCAGATATCTATCAGCCGTTTCTTGATGATCTGGTATCCCGGGCTAAGAAACAGGGACTGGATGAGAGAATTTTAACGTATCAGGCATCAATGGATGATCTCCCCTTTGATACAGCCACATTTGATCTCATCTGGTCAGAAGGCTCTGCATTTATCATGGGATTATCAAACGCCCTTTCATACTGGAAACAGTTTGTAAAACCTGACGGATACCTGGTTGTATCAGATACGACCTGGTTTACTGATTCACCTTCTCCTGAATGCAGGAAATTTCTCAATGCAATGTGCCCTGACATGGAAACGGTACAAAAAACCGAAGAGATGATCAAGGATATCGGCTATACGGTCATCAAATCGTTCCGGCTTCCTGATTCAGGCTGGTGGGATCATTATTACACCCCGTTAACCACAAGGATACCGATGCTGAAGGAGATGTATGCAGATAACCGTGATGCACAGGAGATTATCCGTGGTTTAGAAGAGGAGATGGAGATCCACCAGAAGTATTCTCATGAATACGGATACACCTTCTTCGTTTTACAGAACCGGTACGCAGATTGAGGGAGGGAAAAAAGCGGGAGTTATCAGAGTATCCCGGTCATTGGGAATAGATTATCTCTTCGGTAGAGAGGGTCTCACACGCACGGGGTGGTTTCTTTCCCGTTTTTACCCGGCAGCAAAGGAACGATACAGATCATCCTGATAGGATGACACCGGTATTTTTCATCTGATGAAGTTCACATGGCATTACGAGGATAGCATCCCCGGGACGGATCGTTTGCTCACCTTCTTTTTCTGTCAAAAGAATGCCTTCTCCTTCCAGAATGTATAATTCATGCTCCTCCTTGTGTTTGTGGCAGAACGTGTATCCCCCGGGAGCAGATTCCATCAGCCGCAGGGCGTACCGGGGACAGTTTCATCAGATGTAAGAAGGAAACGAACCTGCATACCAAAAAATCCGGGCTTGTCAATGGATGTGCCAGGGACATCAGAGGCATGTCTGAAAATCATGGTAATTGGGTGTATCTTCACTCACATTCCGTCAGAGTCCCGGATTAAAGAGATCACCCGTGAAAGGTACAGGCCATATGAAAACAACCCGGTATGGTAAACCTCCTGGTATTGGTTCTGTATTCATTCCAGCCGGTTTCAGTAGATTTATCAGGGAACACAATCATTCTTTTTCATGGTACAACGACCCCCGGAACTCATTTATAGCGTTGATGAAAAACCTGCACCGGTACCGCTTTTCCTGCTTGGGGTTCAGCATATCTTTCTCATCATCATCAGTCTCATCCTTCCCGTGATGGTGGTAAAAACCATCGGTGGGAGCGATACCGAGGCCATGTTCATGGTCAGCATGGGGATGCTGGCAGCAGGCATCTGCACCTGTCTTCAGGCATATGGAAAGAAAGGAATCGGTTGCGGGTACCTGTGCCCCTCACTCTGCGGACCCTCATATATCTCATCATCGGTTCTTGCTGCCCAGGCCGGGGGTCTGCATCTCTTATACGGAATGACTGTCATTGCCGGGATATTCGAGACATTTTTATCCCGCCTTATCACCCGCCTCAGGTTCATGTTCCCTTCAGAGGTTACCGGAACAGTTGTCTGTTTCGTTGCTATTGCAGTCATGCCGATAGTGTTCCCGAAATTCCTTGGGATACATGAGCAGACCGGTGTTCTCGATCCCCTTTCACTGGGACTCTCAATACTAACCCTTGTACTGATCATTGGTCTGAATGTCTATTCAAAAGGAAAGGCGAAACTCTACTGTGTTCTTATCGGGATGATATTCGGATATATCATCTCGTTTCTTACCGGTATATTGGATTATTCTCATATCGAGCAGATCCTCAACGCCCCAATTCTCGGATTTCCTGATGCCTCGCATTTTGGTCTCTCGTTTGATATCACACTTGCTGCTCCTTTTCTCATAGCAATGGTCTGTGTAACGCTCAAGAGTGTAGGTGATATCACAACCTGTCAACGGATCAATGATCTCAGCTGGAAACGGCCTGATATGAAAAATATCAGGGACGGGATATTTGTTGACGGACTTGGGGATATTATCAGCGGTCTATTAGGGACATACGGGCAGTCAACATCATCAGGAAATATCGGTCTTTCTATCGGTACCGGTGCAACCTCCCGATATATCGGCTATTCCATCGGGGCCATACTGATCGTTCTTGCATGTTTTCCCAAACTTGCCATGATCTTTGTTATCATGCCGGATCCGGTGATGGCTGCTGCCATTCTGTATTCCATGAGTTTTATGCTTATAACCGGGCTTAATATCATCTCTTCGCGAATGATGGATGTACGGAGAACGTTTGTCGTGGGATTATCCTTTTTTATGGGGTTGTCGGTATTGATGCCAGGACTTTATATCGGTATTCCATCGGCACTGGAACCGATATTCTCTTCAACATTATCCATGGCTACCCTGACGGTCATCATCCTTCACCTCGTTCTCCGTATCGGTATCAAAGAAACAGCAACTCTTGTCGTTGAGAGACAGTCCAATATTGCGGAGTCGATCTTTTATTTCATGAAGGTACAGGGTGGTGTGTGGGGAGCACGTCCTGATGTAATCACCCATGCCACATCAGCAATACACCAGTGTGTTGAGATGATATGCATGTTAAACCGGGATCTGAAAGAGGTTGATGTCAAAGTTATTTTTGACGAGTTTAATCTTGATGCAGATATCAGTTACCTGGGATCCGAGATTCCATTAGCAGAGAAACGTCCCAGTGAAGAAGAGATAGCAGAAGATGAATCAACCCTGCCGGAACTGGCAGGATTCATGATTCGCCGTCTGGCAGATAAGGTCTCGACTACGCAAAAAGAAGAAACTGCACACGTATTAATTCATTATGATCATTAATCATAGCAGAAATCAATGAATGAGAGGAATAAAGATATGGAGATACAGTCAGGGGTTAAGGATGCCATTTTAGTGGTATCATTACAAGGGATGCTGGATGCATCGAATGCAGATCCGGTTGAAGAGGAGATTGTTTCAATTGATCTCCTCCCTTTAAAAGGTGTGATCATTGATTTATCAGGTCTTACCTACATGAGCAGTTCAGGGATCAGGGTGCTGATAAAGATCCGTCGTCATCTGAAAAATGCCAATATCCGGTTTGCAATCTCATCGCTTCAACCGTTTGTGCACGAGATATTAGACCTGGCAGACCTGCTGAATAGTTTTGAGATCTATCCTGATATTGCAGATGCACGGGCTGCATTTACGACATAAACAATAATGCATGATCAGATTGTCCCTGCCGGAGTTGAACTTTTTCAACTCACCAGTGTGATTATTCTTGTATCATACTTTATCTCACGCACATCTGTCTACTACCGGGTGGTTTTCCAGCAGGGAAGCCTGAAGGATAAACTCCTTCTCATCCTTTTTTTCGGTGCCCTCTCGATATATGGAACGATGAGTGGGTTCTCCCTTTTTGGGGCTCAGGCAAATGTCAGGGATCTTGGACCGATTATTGCAGGTCTTACGTGCGGACCACTGGTAGGGCTTGGAGCAGGTATTATCGGGGTCCTGTACCGGGTTTCTCTGGGTGGTATAACCATGATCCCGTGCTGTCTGGCTACCCTTTTATCAGCTCTCATCGCCGGTTTTGTCTGGTGGTATCATAAGAAACGATTCATAGGGACACTACCCGCGGTAATCCTGGTACTTATTCTTGAACTCGTTCATGTCTGGTTGGTCTCTCTTCTGACTCCTGATACTCCTGGTCTTGATGAGATCCTCTGGACCATGGGGACGAGCGGGATGGCCTTGAATTGTATCGGGATGTTCTGTTTCTCTGTTGTTTTTCATAACTATCTCCTTGAAAAAAAGACCGGGGAGGAGCTTAAACGAAGGAATACCGAACTTGAGATAGCGTTTCAGATACAGGAAAGTATTCTTCCAAGCCATTTTCCTGATATACAGGGATTTCAAGTGACTGCATACTCCAAGCCGGCCAGGGAGGTGGGAGGAGATTTCTATGATTTTATTCAGTTCGAGAAGAATGAATGTGGTTTTTTAATAGCCGATGTGTCTGGAAAAAGTATTCCTGCAGCTATCTTCATGGGATTATCATGTATGACCATACGTGCAGCTGCAGAATGGGTGCGTCATCCTGGAAAGGCAGTTTCGCTTGCCAATAACCTGATATATAAATACGTTGAGAGCGGGATGTTTTTCAGTCTTTTTTATGGCATTCTGGATGCAGAAACCGGGAATGTCAGGTACTGTAATGCAGGTCATCCTCCCCCTGTATTGGTGCGAAAAGACGGAGGTATTCAGTTGCTTACCAAAACCGGAAAGATAATCGGTTTTGAGAAGGATGAGGTGTATCATGATGAAACCGTCATGCTCAATGTCGGAGATCTTCTTTTCTGTTATACTGATGGTGTTTCAGAAAGCACAAACAAAGAGGGGGATATGTATGGAATGCCGCGGATCTCCCGGGTTCTGGCAGAAGTCCGGGAACAGGCTACAGAAGAGGTTGTATCTTCGATTCTCTCTGATATCAGTCAATTTATCGGGAAGTCACCGCAGTCTGATGATATTACTGTGCTTATGATAAAAAGAACAGAATTGTAAGTATTTTTCGGGTGGTCAGCGATGAAAGCCTAACCGAAGAGATTATTCCGGTTCATGAATATCTTCGATTTTTTTCCGAACCCAATTTAATAGGAAATCATCCATAATCAGATGGGAGATCCCCATCTTTTATTGCCATGGTGGAGACCAATTCATCGGTTAACATCACTTTGGTCTGAAAACCTTGTGATTTCAATGGAATTCGGGCATCATTACACTGATTAGACTGGTGTCATCCTATTCAGGAGAGGAGCTGGAAATCAAACGGGAAACCGGGTGAATCTATCCCCCGGCCGATACAATCGTTTAATAGTCCTCTTCCGGGGTCTCCCGCATTGCCTGATGGAAATGTTCTGACCTCATTGTTTTGTTTGTAATAAACCCGTGTTTGGAAATGAGTGGTTTTAACTCAACCGGAGTCTTGAAAATCGTTACCGGCTGTAATCTGAACCGGTATGGAAAGACCTCATCGTCTATTTGGGGAGGTGCGGTAAAGAGCGGTTTTTAATCCTCGTACCGTTCTATAACCTTGTCCTCTCCAAGGATGACCGAGGGGAAGAGTTCACCGGCATGCGTTTCAGACCGTGCATCCATAAGAATAGTATCCCCTACCTTTACCCGAACATGAAGGTTTTTGCTCCGGCCTGGAACTCCCCGGATCTTATGGTTCTTTACAACTCCCCTGTTCTACCGGTTCCCGGAAGCGATCCAGTTTGCCATATTATCTGACGACTGCATCTCATCACCGTTGAAGGAGTGGATCCTTATATCCTGCCATATATCAAAGCAGAGGTGGTCTGGGTTGAAGGATGACCGGGTATACCTTAACCGAATCCTCGATGATATCGTGTTGTAAGGAAGATATCAGGAGCAACGGGATACGATTCCTAGTTCCCGCATTTTTTACCCTGCCAGATTGAATCAACACCAGGAAAGACCGATTCATTCCCTTATTCTTTCATCGCTGAATCAATCATGAGAAAAATTTCTGCCCATCATCTGATTGATGCGATCTGTAACTAGTAGTTATTAAATAACCAATAGTTATAAAATTACTGAAAGACATACTTCTGTACTGAAACTGCCTTCATGAAGTACCGGGTATATTTTTCCTGCATGAGATCGTTGGATCATGTGAACGTGAAACAAAGACAGAATGTCCGAAAGAATTGGTTAGCAAACGAAGAATACACCTGGATGGCAGGGCTGGCAGCAGAGGTATGCTTATTCCGATCACTACATCCAGACAGATGTACTGTGATATGCACAAAAAGATCCGTCCCGGCCTGTCCGGGATGTGTATAAAAGAAGTGAAATCCGGTATCTCCCAAAAAGAGGATGAACCCTCTTATCTGTATAAAAAGAGGCATGGTCTGTATATTCACAAACTGACGGAGTATCTGAAATGAACATTGATTCGGTGAAATTAGTGTATTTTTCACCAACAGGAACAACAAAAGCGGTTGTTATGGGAATTGCCCGAGGATTGGATCACGGCACGACAGAGATTATCGATATTACCCGGCCGGACGCACGAAAAAAGCCATTACAGGTATTGGAAAAAGAGTTACTCGTAGTTGGTGTACCGGTGTATATGGGAAGGGTACCGGCACTTCTGATAGAATGGCTGCATGCGATAAAAGCCAGGGATACGCCTGTGGCTGGCATCGTGGTGTATGGGAACCGTGTCTATGAGGATGCCCTCCTCGAGCTTCATGATATTCTTATGATGGGTGGTTGTAAACCGGTTGCCGGGGGAGCATTTATCGGGGAACATTCATTTTCAACGGAAGAGACTCCCACTGCCAGGAATCGTCCTGATGCATCCGACCTACAACATGCGGAGTCATTTGGGCACAAAATAGGGGAAAAACTGGCACACATCCCGTCAGCAGACCAGATCCCCCCGGTAGTCGTGCCGGGCTGCCATCCGTACCGCGGAGATTCGAAGCTCTGGATTGTTGATTTTATCGAGGTCAGCAATGCCTGTTCCCAATGTAGTATCTGTGCAGAGGGATGTCCGGTCGGTGCTATCGATCCGGATAATTCTCTGTTGATTGATACTGAAAAATGCATCACCTGCTGTGCATGCATCAGGAACTGTCCAGAGCATGCCAGAACCATGAAACCCGGCCCGGTCAGGGATGCGTCGCTGCGCCTGCATACCCTGTACAAAGAACGAAAAGAACCTGAATTGTTTTTGTAATACCTGTATCAATCTTTTCAATGACACAATCAGGACTGGAATAACCCGGATTATGATATGAAGCATTATCCATTCTATGCAGTAAGACCTCTGCTGCCTGTTTACCCGGAGCCAGGGAACCCCTCACCAACTCAGAAGTACTGGATTTTAGCAAAGGGTAATGCCGTGATATTCCGGGATGCTTCGCTACCCGGCACAGTTCTCATGAAAGAACCGTTTCCCGCCGGGCTTACATGTGGGAGATCGGTATACCTTGGCATGAAAGACAACTTTCTCTACTATGCAGCCGGGGTTTTGGCCGATGCCGGAATACTGATGGGCTGGAAGCAGTCGCCGGTACGGGGACTATCAGGAAAGGTTCCGGACAACGAGATAGCCCTTGCCTCCTATGGATTACGGATTCTTGACGCGGACAAATCAAATACGTTTTGTGGCAGGTGCGGTGCAATAACCCGGCCAATTTTGATTGAACGGGCATGGATCTGCACCGCCTGTAATCACATCACCTATCCCCGGATCTCCCCGGCGATCATCGTACTGGTAAAAAAGGGGGAAGAGATCCTGCTTTCCCGTTCTCCCAGCTCCCCCCCAGGATTTTTCTCTCTCATCGCCGGGTTTAATGAACCTGGTGAGAATCTTGAACAGACCGTCCACCGGGAAGTGGGCGAGGAAGTTGGCATCGCAGTAAAAAATCTGCGTTATTTCGGAAGCGAACCCTGGCCGTTTCCTGATTCGCTTATGGTAGGTTTTGTCGCAGACTATGCCGGAGAAGATATCAGGGTAGATAACCGGGAGATAGAAGAAGCCTGCTGGTTTGCCCGTGATACCCTGCCCTCCTACCCCCAACAGGCAAGCATTTCGCAGGCACTGATCCAGGCATGGATTCGGGAGGAGATATGAACCTGTCGTTAGATACGATAACAGCAGGAATGATTATAATGCAATGGTATGGAATAACAGCGAAGAATCCGCAGTGATACGATGATACCGAATGATGTGTATGATGAGAACAACAATCGTAATAATAGATAATCAGCAGAGAAAAGGTAATTTTTACCCTGATGAAGGATATCAGGGAAGAACTGAATAACGATAATTTCATAACCAGACAGCGATTGGAGAATTGTAATGGGAATAGCTGATAGGAAACAACGGGAGAAGGAACAGAGAAGAAACGATATTCTCGATGCAGCCGAGCGTCTCTTTTTTTCCCGGAGTTACGAAGAGGTATCCATGGATGAGATAGCGAGGGAGGTTGAACTGAATAAGGCTACCATCTACCTGTATTTTAAAAACAAGGAGGCTTTGTACGCGAGCATCGTTCTCCGGGGAGTTGCTCTCCTAAAAGAAAAATTTACCGGATGCAAGGAAAAAAAGGTTTCAGGAATAAAAAAGGTCTCTCTCCTTGGTCAGGCATATTACCGGTTTTCAGAGGAGTATCCGGATTATCTCAGGATGATCCATTTTTACGGGTATGAGCGGTTTTCAAAGGAAAATCCGTACACCACAGATATTGGAAAGGGATATGGGAATTGCCGCATGATTCTTGAGGATGTGATACGGGAGGGGATTCTTGACAAAACAATCCGGACTGATCTCGATCCGTTCCTGATATCGATGTACCTCATGATATCCTTTATGAATATCCTCTCAATGGAAGAGAAATGGAAACGGGTGATAGAGGCAGAGGGTTTTTCCTTTGAACAGTTTTCCAATGATTTTTTCCGGTTTATCTCCCCTGCAGTCTCTTCTGATGCACGTTCTGATAAGATGGGTCCCGTATTGTGAATGATTCTAAACGGAATTATTCTCTCAGCAGGCATCGGAAGGCAGACGAATACAAGAGACCGTAATGCAAAAATAAAGATCCGGTAATGTAACAAAACGCAGGCAACGATTCATGAAGAGATTATTCCCTTAATTTGAACAGGAAATCGGGTTCTGACGGCAAAATAATATCTCCTGCCGGACCTGATTGCACGCGTAAAAATTTCGGAACAGATAATGATGAGTATTAAAAGATGAGAACTACCATTTTCCCATCTTTTCTGATAACGATACCATGACCCAGGCATTTGAACCCTATCATTCCTGCGGATCTCGTCTCACCCTCCGGCACTCCCGTTGATCAGATATCTGGCCATCTGTAAGGACTATCATCCTGCACATGTACTCCTCGTGCCACTCCTCATGGGTGACCATGATTATAGTCTGACCATATTCTTCATTAAGTTGTTTAAACAGATCTAAAATTATTCGCGAGGTTTTTGAATCAAGATTTGCACAGGGTTCATCAGCAAACAGAATCGTTGGGTTATTAATCAGGGATCTGGCAATAGCAACCCGTTGCTGCTCTCCTCCTGATAATTCATACTGTTTATGAGAGATCCTGTGGGCAAGCCCCACCCGGGTGAGGACCTCCCGGCTCTTCTGGAGATATTCATCCCTGGTCATCCCCCGTGCCTTTGCCGGAAGGAATACATTCTCCTGTACCGAGAGTTCAGGCACCAGAGCATAGTCCTGAAAGATATATCCGAGATAATTCAACCGGAAATCAGTCTTTTCATCCTCAGAAAGGGAAGTGACAGGTATGTTGTTAATGGATAAACCACCGGTGGTCGGGGTATCAAGCAGTCCGAGAATATGAAGCAGGGTGGATTTTCCACTTCCACTGGCACCGGTTATCCCGACAAACTCTCCGTTATCAATGGTAAATGAGACATCACGCAGGGCATGCACATCCACGAGCCCCATGGAATATACCCGTGAGATATGTTCTGCAAGAATCATGCCTGACCTCTGATAGCTTCAAGAATCGGCTCGTTCGTTGTCTTATACGACGGGATAAACCCGGATATCAGCGATACAAGGTAGAGAAAAATCATACTCCTGATAAACGGTCCTGCTTCAACTATCGGGTAGACTGCTCCGCCGGGAAAAACGAGCGGGTTTATATTCAGGTACGTGACGAGAATATAGGCAAGAATCAGACCGATAATGCTCCCGCAGGTCGCAATGAAGAGAACCTGAAAGATATATGAAAGAACGATGACGTTTTTATGAATGCCAATCGCCTTTAAGATTCCAATCTGTCGTCTTTTATTGATGGTATTGATAAAGATCACAATAAAAATCACAACAATGGCGATAACCAGGCTCACTGCAGTTGATATGGCATTGATTATCTCAAACGCAGTAACTGCATCTTTTACAATACGACCGGATTTTTCATCATAGGTTTTTATCTCTTCTCTGATACCATACTCCATAAGAAGTAGTTTATCCTGGTTCTCGTTCCCGTTTTCTGCCATCTTTACAAGGAGCAAAGTTGCCTTATCCCCGATATCAAGAACTTCCTGCATCTCTTTTGTGGAAATAAACCCAAACTGATCCACACTATACACTCCGGAGGAGAGGATACCCTTTACTTTCATGCTCCTTTCGACCCCGTTGTTAAACGTCACCCGAACAAAATCCCCAACAGTCGGACCCCCGAGAGAATCGGTTTTATCCTTTGTTTTATCGATATTTCCTGCAAGTGTTGCCCCTAAAACGATTGAGTCAGTATCACTATCAGACAAAAATTCCCCATCGATAATTTTTGTATGAATTTTTGTGACCTGCTCATCATATCTCGGGGTCAGGGCAACAAGTGAGCCCGACATGGTCTTGCCGCGGTAGTTATAGGTCGCACCGATCTGAATCCGGGGAGATGATCCTAAAACATTCGGGATCTGATTTACTTTCTGTTGCAAAGAGGCGACGTTTGAGATATAGATCTCCTGTTCTTCTGGTTCGATCACGAGATTGCCGTAGGTATAGTCGATAGACTGTGCATTGTAATTGACAATAACCCCTGATATGATTGAGGGGAGGAAAACCAGGTTAACAAATACCAGTCCCATAATGGCAATCGTGAGAAAAAGGGTGAAGCGGTTCCCATTCTGTACTGATTTTAGCGCAAGAAAAAAAGCGACAGAAACCTTGAGTAAAGACATGATTTAAGGTAGGAAACGCTTTTTGTAGAGTATTACCGCTCCCCCTGCGATAATCAGGAGGATAATGAGCAGGTACATCCCAGTATTGTTTGTCTCCTGCACAGAAAGTGACAATGGTTCTGTTATGGCATGATCCCCGTAATCGTCCTGAAATGCTATCGTAAGTTGATATGGGATCTCCCCTGCCTGAGTGGCTTTCAGGTTAAAAATTGCCGGAGCATCGTTGTCAGGTTTAATGGTACCGACAAAAGCTTCTTTCATCCCCTCAAATGGGATCTCGAGGGTTACCCTGACAGACTTTGCATCACCAGTGCCGGTATTCTCAATCCTCGTAATAAGAGAGAAGGTATCTCCTGTCTTTATCATCTGGGGTGATATCTGGTACTTTGAGATTCCCAGTTCTCCTTTTCCCTGAATACGAACCCCGATTTGTGCTTTCTGTTCATGTTTGAGGTTGTCTGTAGTCAGGTATTGTACAGAGAGAGGAAACTGAAAAATTCCGGTTGGGATGGACTTGTCGGTCGCAAAGGAGAGGTTTTGTGTATGAGTCTCTCCGGGACCAAGATCACTGATAAAATACTGCTCAGGGGTGAGAGAAGAGATAGAGTCATCAGGTGAATGTACCCCTACTCTGATATCATGAGCCTTTGCTTTACCCGCATTCGTGAGATCGATATGTATGTCAAAAGAAGAACCCGGGGTAACCTGATCGGGAACTATACGGTTAATACTGAATAAAGGTGATTTAGAGAGAGAATAAGGAGAATTTACATTAACCGGGATTGGATATTTCACGCTTGCGGAATCACGTACCCGAATCCAGACCTCAGGAAAGTAAAGTCCCTCTACCGGAGGGGCTATCACATAAAAGGTAAGATTAACAGACTGTCCTGGTCCGATCTCGCCGACATTATTATACCATCCGTTTACTATCTGAAAGTCGCTGGTTTTGAGTGATGCTGACTGAATATTCGCACTCAGAGGAGTTGTCAGTGACTCTGACATGGAGTATGTAGTGCCGGTCCCCATAGAAGATAATGCGGTTCTTGAGGCCTGTTGTGCCGTGTTGGACAGGGTAACCGTGATCGTTGCAGCATCATTGGGCATGACAACGGGTGGGCTTATCGCATATCCGGTAACCATGACAGTAGGGTTATCTGCTGAAATCGGAGGTATGAGAAAAAGAACAAAAACAATGATGGGTATAATAATTCGTTTTGACATAGTTATCAGGAGATATCAGATAGGTTATTTAGTTCTCTCCCTATATCATCATATTGTTTCGATAGTCTCTCTAAATACTCAATTAATCTGATATTTTCAAAAAATAAGGATATAATGCCCTTTATTTTTATATAAGATACCGTATACTGGTGATAGGGGCAGAAGTATTTTTCTCTCAGCATTTGTACGAAATCCCACCGATTGATTGTTTCTATAACGTTACCCGGGGAGATATCCGGTTCAGGGAGGAGTGGATCATGAATGAGGAAAAAGGAAAAGCTCTCTGGTAGCGAAACGTGTGGAGGAGATCTCACGTGTAATCCTTACACAATACGAGAAGATATGCTACTCGTGACTTCAGGATCAACAGGCACCGGTCTTTACATCATTGATTTTCGTATCTTCCCGTGATTAAAAAAACCGGCTAATAAATGTGGGATTAGGGATGACAAAAGAGTTTTCCATTACTGGGTATCAGGAAAACGGTTCAACGCAGTCAATTATCAATCTACCGTGTCTGATGATCAGCTCTGTCACCCCCGATCCTGATCCGGACCAGACAAAAGATGAGAGA
The DNA here is from genome assembly GCA_016926505.1 of Methanospirillaceae archaeon. GTDB lineage: Archaea > Halobacteriota > Methanomicrobia > Methanomicrobiales > Methanospirillaceae > JAFGOM01. The sequence continues at coordinate 3,340 of JAFGOM010000061.1, read as the reverse complement.
GAATAAAGGGGCAGATTACCAATATTTTTTATGGTCTCCTTTGATCCCTCGACACTTGGGATCTTTATTTTCGGGATCCTGGCAGGTATCTGTCCCTGCAATAGTGTCCTCTGCCTGGGACTTGTCGGATATCTTACCAGCAGCAATACCTGTCTGTCTCCTGCAGCAATTATCAGGCTCACGTTGTCATTTTGTGCCGGAACGATACTCGTACTTCTTCCTCTTGGGTTCATCGCAGGATATGCCGGGCAGTATCTGCTCTTTTTTAATGATACCATTGCCTGGTCTCTCGGAGGGATTGTGCTAATTCTCATGGGTCTTCAGCTGCTTCATCTCTATAAGCCACCCACCAGGAGAATTTTTCGATGTCTGAAAGCTCCGGTATCATACACCGTGATAGGAACTTTTCTTATCGGGCTCTCATTTGGAGCCATTACGGTAGGAAGGGGGGCCCCGATGCTGTTTATCATACTGACGTATATCGCTCTCCACCAGACTGCATTGCAGGGTTTTTTCACGATTCTGATTTATGCAACAGGATTGTCCCTCCCCCTTCTCATCATCGCTTCGATAGGGGGTGTAATCGGAAAAAAGATCAGAGATTATTCACGGATGAGCGGTGATACCTTTGACAGGATTATCGGTTATGGAATTATCCTGGTGGGCCTGTATTTTCTGGTAATTGCGTTTTATTGAACGCTTCTGCCTTTTTGACAGCTTTAATTTCTTCTTTTTGGATATCAGGCATAGGGAAGTGACTCTCATGGTTTGGTCTGGACCGTGTGATCAGATAGATGAAACACCCGGACCACTCAGGCAATGATACATGTCGTAAGTTTTTTGTTAAATCATGGTACTCTTTTGCCTAATCCTACCAACTCACCTTTAAGAAGTAGAGTGAGTTGTTACGAGGTTTTTGTCATATTGGTGAAATTTTTTCCCTTTATATTTCTGTTTCCACCTGATTTTTGAGACACCTCCCCGGAAGTTCTCCCGGTGAAAGTCAGAAGGGAGTTGGTGTTTATTGAGTGAGAGGATGGACCCCCCGGGTTTAGTGAGCTCGTTGCAGAAAAGGGTCTCGAGATATGTCTCCTTTTATCCAGTGCATGATAGTCAGGGTTTCCCGGAATTTGGTTCTGATGGAGATGCTGTATTTGTGTCCTTATTATCTGTCAGGGTAAGTCACCGGTCAATTCCCTTCATTCTCAGCGATCTGTACCAACGGAGTAAACTGGAATAACGAAGATCTTCTCCCTCTTCCTTCCCTGATCAATTCAATAACTCCTGCTTCACGAAGTTTCTGCAGAATTCGCTTTGCTGATTCTGAGGGAATAGCAGATTTCTCTGAAAAATCAACCGTGGAGAAGATAGGTCTCTGAAAAAGGGTATCGATCACCGCGATGGAATATTGTGACCTGATTACCAGCGGGATGGTAATCTTCATCTCTTCATGCAGGGTTACTATCCGCTGTGCCTGGGTGATATTTTGTACTGCCTGGTCACGGATGGCAGTGAGGAAATAGGAGATCCATCCATTGAGGTCGTCTGATGCAGAGATGTTTCGAAGCCTGGTATAATACTCATCCCGGGTGCTGTCAAAATAGGCACTGATGTAAAAGGCCGGACTAGACAGTATTCCCTTCTCTGCAAGGAAGAGGGGGACGATCATCCTCCCGATTCTTCCATTTCCGTCACAGAAGGGATGGATGACTTCAAACTGGCCCTTCAGGATAGCGAGCTGTACAAGGGGATCCTTCTCAGTCCCCAGGAGATATTCTTCCCAGTTCCTGATAATCTCAGGGACCAGTTCCGGGGGTGGCGGAACGTAGGTTGCACTTTCAATTGGCCGTCCTATCGGGCCGATGTAGTTCTGAACGTCACGGATCGTTCCCTGATATGCTCTCCCCCTGACTCCATCCAGAAGAAGGGTGTGGAGATGCAGGATCATCTCCCAGGAGAGATGCCGGTCTCGCATCTGTTCTTTTGCATACGAGAGAGCAGTCTGGTAATTCATGACCTCTCTGATATCCTCGCGTTTCTCATCAGAGCTGGCAGGCGTTCCCGCTTCAAAGATGTACACCTCCCGCATGGTTGCCTGCGTTCCCTCTATGCGGGAAGAGAGGACTGCTTCCTGAGTGATGAGCGGTGTTAAGAGGAGATCCGGGTTCTGGATACTCCGGAGTAGTCCGTCAAACCGGGCAAGTGCAGCGTTTGCACTTCCGATGAGGGTGACGTGACGGGTCCAGTCGATATCTGACCGGGGAAGCGGGTCAGGAATGAATGGTTCTGGTTTCATAAAAATATCAGGGGTATTTGTGGGTCATCAGATACCGACAACGGGGGTTGTGGATCACGATGAGAGGATCTGATACCGACAACGACAGAGTGTTTTTTATACGGTGAAGATAGGATATCAGATCAGATGAACTCATCGATCTTCAGGTGAGTTCAACCGGGGACAATCCCCTCCCCCATGCCATCTGTTTCTCAATGCAGAGAGTAACATCCTCTGGGGAAATTGAGTATGCATTGGTTGGATCATGCTGGTATTCTGCCCGGAGTTGCTTGATCTCATCGATGATGATTGAACTACCGGTCCCGATGATGACCCGGTATCCGGATTTTGCCATCTTTGCAAATAACCGGGCCAAATGTATCTGCTGATCCGGGTTCAGGTGCTCTTCAGGGTGTTCGATGATGAAGACATCACCCGGATTATTTTGGTATTTGAGTGAGAGGAAGATGGGGATGAGGCTCGTAATATCGGGCGTTGTTTCACTTGGAGGAAGGTCTTTCCCGCTGATTTTGACTGCGATCTCGTATACTCCTTCCGGGTGGACGATAAGGTGAGGGGATGCCCTGATGAGATTGGTTTCATCTTCTGCCCAGGTTTCAGAGTCATAATGCTCTATCCTGAATTCACAACCATCAAATTCCTCCAGGAGTTCGAGAACGATGGGTGCGTTTTTTACAGGATCTACCTCTTCGTCATAGTGGGTTGTTATCTCTCCCCGGTTTGTCGGGAGATAGAATGAGTGGGGAGGATTTCCTTCAGAGACAGTAATTACCCAGATCCCGATAGCTCCTGCAATAATCGGGCTGAATGCCGTTGTTGATGTTCCCGGCCGTGGAAGTTTTTTCGGCCCTTTGGCAAAGAGTTCGAGAGGGAAGGGACATTCTGATTCTTCAAATTTCAAAACTCCGGTCTCGTTTGATTTTAGATATACCCTGGCTGATTTTGATTGTAAAAAGAGCTCAGCGGGGAGGGATTTTCGCAGGCGAATATCAGGTGTGCTCACCCCGAGATACGATTCGAGCCGGCTCATGAGATTCTGGTTAT
>JAFGOM010000060.1 GCA_016926505.1 Methanospirillaceae archaeon | reverse complement strand
GAACTGGAACGGTACTACGCGGTTACCGCCTATTCACCCGAGATCGGGAAATTTGCAACCATTGTTATCGATACCACCGATCAGAAAAAACAGGAGATCGAGATAACAGAGACGAATGAGTACTTAGAGAACCTTATTACGTATGCAAATGTCCCTATTATCGTCTGGAATCCTGACCTTGTAATCATCAGGGTTAACCATGCCTTTGAAGAACTCGTCGGTCTTGCGCAGACAGATCTGGTGGGACAATCCCTGTATCGTATCTTTTCACCCGAGCACTTCGATCAGTCCATACGTCTTATCAGTTCAACCCAGAAGGGGGCACGGTGGGAGACGGTTGAGATCCCGATACTCCACAGTGACGGCTCTGTCAGGACCGTGCTGTGGAATTCATCAACCATATACACACCAGACAAAAGTACCCCGGTTGCAACCATTGCACAGGGACGCGATGTAACGGTTGAACAGATGCTCGAACTGGAGCGGGAAGGGGCTGCAGCTCAGATCCAGGAGAATATTGCAAAACTCTCCATCCTCAATGATGAAATAAGAAATCCGCTTACTATCATTGCAATCTATGCCGAGATGGTTGATGATTCGTCTATCCATGAGAACATCAAAACCGCCATTGCACGGATCGATGAGATGGTAAAGGATCTCGATACTGCATGGTTAAATTCCAAAAAGATCTTAAATTACCTTCAGAAACATGATAATATCTCGTTTGATTTCCTGCAACCCGGGCATACCCATGCAAAGGAGGGCATAAAGGGCAGGATAATAACCCGGCCGGGATCAGGAATAACCTCATCATCGATCGGGAGCCATGAGCGGTTTATCGAGGAGATCCAGAAGAGACTCTATCAGATCCTTGACAGTATCGATGCCTTTGTCTATGTTACCGACATGGAAACATACGATATCCTGTACTTAAACGAGCAGGCACGGACGATATATGGGAAGAATATCGGGAAAAAATGTTATGAGAAGATCCACCCGGAAGAGAAAGGTCCATGCTCATTCTGCACTAATAACCTGCTTCTGTCAGATTCAAAACCGACTGGCGTAATTCAGTGGGAATGGCATGACGCGGAACACGGGCGGTGGTACGACTGCCGGGACCGGGCGATTCCCTGGACTGACGGGCGACTGGTAAAACTTGAGATAGCAACCGATATTACCGGAAGAAAACTGGCAGAAGAGGAACTGCAGAACCGTGTCAGACGTGAAGTTGATATCATCAACTTCCTTCCGGATCCGACTTTTGCCATTGATACAAACGGGATTGTTATCGCCTGGAACCATGCGATGGAAGCAATGACCGGGATTGCTGCCTCAGAGATGCTTGGGAAGGGAGATTACGAGTATTCCCTGCCGATATATCACAAACGGCGCCCTATACTTGCGGATCTCGTTCTTTCGTACGATGAGACAACTGCCGCACAGTACCAGAATGTCACCCGGAAGGGGAACCAGATAATCGCAGAGGCGGTTGTTACGATTCCTGGTAACGGGAGCGACAGATACATCTGGATCGTCGCGTCCCCTCTCTATGACAGGAGCGGCACGGTTATTGGTGCCATCGAATCTATCCGGGATATAACCGGAATTAAAGAGACTGAGTCTGCACTTATCAGAAGTGAGGAGTTATACCGTAGTATCATCGAGAACATCCAGGAGGTCTATTACCGGACCGATCGGGAGGGGCGGCTGATTATGGCGAGTCCCAGTTGTGTACCTCTCTTTGGGTATGATTCTGTAGATGAGTGCATCGGAATGAATGCTGCAGAGTTGTATTATGAACCAGAGGAAAGGGAGGATTTCCTTGAGACTATCGCTGCCACCGGACTCGTTGAGAACTATACAACTACACTGAGACGAAAGGACGGTACTCCCTTCCGGGTTCTGACAAACAGTCATTACTACTATGATAAATCCGGTAAAATAGCAGGAATCGAAGGGATTTTACGGGACATCACAGAGATCAGAGAAGCAGAAGAGAGCCTTCGGAAGAGTGAGAAGAGATACCGGACACTCTTTGAGACAACCGGAACCGCGATGGTTGTTCTTGAGAATGACGGGACAATATCCTTTGCCAATTCTGCGTTTGAACAACTCTCAGGGTTCAGAAGAGACGAGATCGAGCATGCCATGAAATGGATGGATTTTGTGGTTCCTGATGATCTGGAGCGTATGCTACAGGAGCACCGCCTGCGGAGAGAGGATCCCGCCTCATCCCATGCTCATTACGAATTCAGGTTTAAGTCACGTTCAGGTGATATTCGTTATATCTATCTCTCGGCCAGCCTCATTCCACAAACGTTACAGAGCTTTGCCTCTCTCCTTGACATCACGAGCCGCAAACAGGCAGAAGAGACCTTACAGAAGAAGCATGAAGACCTCGAGACGACCATTGAGGAACTCGCCCAAACAGAAGAAGAACTAAGAACCAGCTACGACGAGCTTGCACAAAGCCGGGAGGCACTTGCCGAGAGCGAGGAACGTATCAGGAAGAAATTAGAGAGCCTCCTCTCCCCTGACGGTGATATCGGCATGCTCGATCTCGGGGATCTGCTTGACATCCCTGCACTTCAGGCACTCATGGAAGATTTTACCCGGGTGAGTGGTATGGGAATGGCAATCCTTGACGCGACCGGGAAAGTGCTCGTCGCCACCGGCTGGCAGGATATCTGCACGAAGTTTCACCGGGTACACCCGGTCACTGCAGGATTCTGCACCGAGAGCGACCTGCATCTTGCAGCGAACCTGAAAGAAGGTCAGTACACCGCATACAGGTGCAGAAACAACCTCTGGGATGTGGTCACCCCTCTCTTTTTCGGAGATCGGCATATGGGCAACGTCTTTACAGGTCAGTTCTTTTATGATGATGATATCATCGATGAATCGGTATTCATAGAGCAGGCTAACCGTCACGGATTTGACCGGGACGAGTATCTTGCTGCACTGCACCGGGTACCCCGGTTCTCGCATGATCGGGTTAATGCACTCATGGATTACCTTATCAGGCTGACCAGGTTCCTCTCCCTGCTCAGTTACAGCATGTTGAGCCTTGCAAGAACCGGGAACCAGCGTGATCAACTTATCCGGTCTCTTGAAACGAGCGAAGAGAAGTACCGTGGTATCTTTGAGAATGCCGTTGTCGGGATATTCCAGACTGCTCCTGACGGCTCCCTCTTACATGCCAATGATGCTTTGGCACAAATGTTCGGGTATGCTGATGCACACGAGATTCTTGCTGCTGATATCGATGTCGGCCGTGATATGTATGAAAAACCTGAAGATCGCACAGAGGTTCTCGCTCTCCTTCGTGAGCACGAATTCATGGAACCACGGGAATTTCCTGCTCGCGATAAAGATAAAAACCGGTTCTGGATCTCTCTTACAGCCCGGACGATCCGGGACGAAGATGGAACGGTTATCGGTATTGAGGGGTTTTGTATCGATATCACCGACAGGAAGCAGGCAGAAGATGCATTGCAGAAGAGTGAAGAACTGTTCAGGAGTTTTCTTTCCCAGATTCCGGGAACGGTCTGGGCGGTTGACCAGGATCTCAAATTCATCCTTTCACAGGGGAGGGGTCTGTCTCTCCTTGACCTGCAACCTGACGAGGTCAGGGGAATGACACTGTACGAGTTCTTTAATACCGATGATCCCTCATATCCTGCCATCAGCCAGCATATCCGTGCTTTAGAGGGGGAAACGGTCACCTATGACTTTACCTTCCAGGGTGTTGCGTACCAGGTGTACCTCTCACCCCTCCATGACAGAGCCGGGGCAGTCATAGGAGTTGCAGGTCTTGCACTTGATGTCTCAGAGTTAAAAGCAGCTGAACAGGCAGAACAGATCAGTGAAGAGCGGTTCCGGATGCTCGCCGATAACTCACAGGATATCATCTTTCGTATCAGTCTTGTCCCGGAGACCAAGGTTTCCTATGTCAGTCCGTCTGTAGAGGCAATCACCGGGTATTCACCCGATGATCTGTACAACGATTTTCAACTCATCAGAACGCTTGTACATCCCGATGACATACACAGGGTAGAGATGCTTCTTACAGCAGAAGTTCCCCTGGATATACCGGTTCTCCTCCATTGTATCACAAAGACAGGAGAGACGGTCTGGCTTGAGATAAAAGAGGTCGTTATCCGTGACAACGATGATATCCCGGTTGCAATTGAAGGGAATGCACGGGATGTTACCTGGCGGACGGAACTTGAACATGCTCTCCGGGAGAGCAGGGATCTCCTTAATGCCACAGAGAATCTGGCAAAGGTCGGGGGCTTTGAGTATGACGTCTCAGAGCAGACGATGACCTGGACCGATGAGACCTACCGGATTTATGGTTTAGAACCGGGAGCGGTTCCTCCGGGCTCAACAGACCTAATCAGTTCAGGTCTTTCCTGTTACGATCCTGATGACCGGCAGATTATCGAGGTCGCTTTTAACCGGTGTATACAGGAAGGAATCGCCTATAAATTCGAGTTCCCCCTGACCACGCATCAGGGAGAACGGATCTGGATCCAGACAACTGCCAGACCAATAGAAAAGGATGGAAAGGTCACAAGGGTTATTGGCAATATCATCGATATTACGGAACGCAAGCATACCGAAGAGGCTCTTCTTCAGGTAAACCGGAAACTTGATCTTCTGACAAGCATCACCAGGCATGACATCAATAACACCCTTACCGTTTTATCAGGCTCGGTCGAGATCGCAGAGATGAAATACCCTGATCCCGGAATTCAGGAGTACTTTGTATCGATGAAAAAAGCAATCGAAACCATGATATCCCAGATAGAGTTCACCCAGGTTTACCAGAACATCGGATCAGGGGAGCCTGGCTGGCACCGGTTGCAGGACGTTATCCCGGTATCCCAGATTCCATCGACTATCAGGATGACAATAGACCTTCCGGAAATTGAGGTGTATGCCGATCCGATGCTTGAAAGGGGTTTTTTCACTCTTCTTGATAATACCATCAGGCATGGAAAGAACGTAACCGAAATCCGGGTATCATGTAACCAGATACCGGAAGGGATAGTCGTTTCCTGGGAAGATAACGGGGCCGGAATCCCGGGGCCGGAGAAAGAGAAGATATTTGAGCAGGGGTACGGAAAGAACACAGGTCTTGGACTGTATCTGACCAGAGAGATCCTCGGTATCACCGGAATTTCTATCCGCGAGACCGGGGTGTATGGGGAAGGGGCGAGATTTGAGATTACGGTACCGGACGGGAGATATCGCAGAACTGCTCATCCCGATCATGTGAGAGGAGAGATCTAAATGAAACCGGTCCGGCGATTGTTGCAATTAATTATCCTGATAATCTGGTGACGATTAAACCCATCGTGTTCGGTGCATTCTCTGCTGCAACACGAAAAATGTCAGAGAAACGTGAACAGCACATGAAACCCAGAAGTGATCATAGGAAAAAGGCATCAGAAATGCCACGGGAGCTTTCCGGCGACCCTGCAGGCCCAGAGCCAGAACCCGAAAGCCCTAAAAGCAGTTTTCCTGTCGTGGGCATCGGGGCTTCCGCCGGCGGGCTTGCGGCCTTTGAGGCCTTTTTCTCAGGCATGCCAGCGGACACTGAACCGGGGATGGCTTTTGTGCTGGTGCAGCACCTGGCTCCGGATCATAAGAGCATCCTCACCGACCTGATTAGGCGCTACACCCGTATGCAGGTCTTTGAAGTCGAGGACGACATGAAAGTCCAGATCAACTGTGCGTACATCATTCCGCCGGGTCGCGACATGGCGTTTTTAAACGGGAGGCTGCAACTGCTGGAACCGGCTGCCCCTCGTGGCCAGCGCCTGCCCATCGATTTCTTTTTCCGGTCCCTGGCCCAGGACCAGCGTGAGCGGGCCATCGGCGTGGTGCTCTCAGGCACCGGTAGCGATGGCACCCTGGGCGTGCGATCCATCAAAGGAGAGGGCGGTATGGTCATGGTCCAGAACCCGGAGTCCACCGAATACGACGGCATGCCTCGCAGCGCCATCGCCACGGGACTGGTGGACTACGAACTGCCTCCGGCCGAGATGCCTGCCCAGCTCATCGCCTATGTAACCCATGCGTTCGGCAGGCCACCCCGGCCCGCGGTCCCGACGCCCAGGTCCGAGAACGCACAAAAAAAGATCTTTGTCATGCTGCGCACCAGGACCGGCCATGACTTTTCCCAGTACAAGCCCTCCACCATCCAGCGACGCATCGAACGGCGTATGGCGGTCCACCAGATCGAAAGTATGGAAGACTACGTCAGGTTCATTCAGCAGACGCCCGATGAAGTGGACGCTCTGTTCCGGGATATGCTGATCGGCGTGACCAGTTTCTTCCGGGATTCAGAGGCTTTCGGTGCTCTGGAAGAACAGGTCATCCCCAGACTCTTTACCGGCAAAGGCGCCGACACCCCGATCCGCATCTGGGTGCCAGGCTGTTCTACCGGCGAGGAGGCGTATTCCCTGGCCATTCTGCTGGCCGAGCACCAGGAAACACTGAAACAGAGCTGGAAGGTACAGGTCTTTGCCACCGACATCGACAGCCATGCCATCGCCGTGGCCCGGGTCGGCATCTACCCGGCCTCCATCGCCTCCGACCTCACACCAGAGCGGCTGTCGCGCTTTTTCGCAGCCGAGCCGGGCGACGGCGCTTACCGCATCCACAAAAGCATCCGTGATATGCTGATCTTCTCCGAGCAGAACGTGATAAAGGATCCGCCCTTTTCAAAGCTCGATCTTATTAGTTGCCGCAACCTGCTGATCTACCTGGACAGCGATCTGCAGAAAAAACTCGTCCCACTGTTTCACTATGCCCTGAACCCTGGCGGATATCTCTTTCTCGGGACCTCTGAGACCGTGAACGAATTCAGCGATCTCTTTGCCACCCGGGAACGCAGGCAGAAGAT
>JAFGOM010000059.1 GCA_016926505.1 Methanospirillaceae archaeon | reverse complement strand
TATATATAATTATATATATTGGAAATTGGTTCGTTTTTACGTCAGGTATTCCCCCATACCAAAAAGCAACTCATTTATAAAAGAAAAAAGAAACCGGAATCCAATGCAGACAAAACGCTTTATTTCTCTAATCGTGGCGATATTCTTCATAATCCCGATGCTATTGCTTTCTTGTACTGTGTGCGGTGATAAAACCGGAACAGAGGCCCCACAGGCCGGTACATACCGGATAGGGGTACTCCTTCCTGCATCAGGGGATAGTGATATGGACTTTTATGAGACCCTGAACTGGACCGTGGCCGGATTGGGAAAGGAAGGATTGGATGTTGAACTGGTGTGTGAAGATACCAGTGTGACCCCTATCATGGATGCTGCCCGAAAAATGCTTAATGATCCCGGTATCCGGGTTGTCATCGGACCGGCAACAAGTGATGAGGTCTTTTCGGTAGCTCCTGAATTTATTGCTGCAAAAAAGATCCTTATTACTCCGTCTGCCACATCAGAAGAGATTGCTGACCGGTTTGGAAGATCAGGATATATCTGGCGGACAACGAGCGGGGACCGAATCCAGACCCGGATCATCATGGATCTGCTTGCCCGGCGGGGAGCAGAATCGGTTGCTCTGTTGTATGAAAACAACACATACGGAAAGACATTCGCAGACTGGGCAGAATATTACGCCAAAAAATCAGGAGTTGCTCATTCTGGATCCGTGGCTTATGCAGGGGAACAGAATCTCTCATATCTGCTTGCCGAAATACTCTCAAAAAATCCTGATTACCTGATTGTTGCCGCAAGGGGATCCGTCGCTGCAGAGACTGCCTGTCTTACTTATGCACAAAACAGCACCGTTCGGTTGTTCTTTACTGATGCTGCACGCTGCGAGACATTTCTCACAAATGCCGGCGAATCTGCAGAAGGTGCAGAGGGAGTTAGTCCGACGGCTGATAAAAAAACCGGATTTTTCGTTGCCTACCAGAAAACATTCGAAAGAATGCCGTCCGATTATGCAGCTCCTGCGAGAGATGCCCTCGCTCTGGGAATAGCAACTCTTGCAAGGCTGGAAACAAAACCTACGAAAGACCCAAAAAAAGCAATCGTATCAGTAGTACAGGGGAGGGACATGATAACGTCCTGGGATGATCAGGGAACGGCACAGGCAGTCAGGCTTATCAGGGCAGGATATCTCCCTGATCTCTCCGGTGCATCAGGACCGCTTGATTATGATACTGCAACCGGAACAGATCCCATACAAACCTGGTATGTTCACTGGAGAGTAGAGGAAGGGGAATTTCTCGCTGATTCATACATCCCCGGATATACCGGAGAGGGAAAAAACCAGGACCCGGGGATCACACCGGTACAGAACGGGTCTGTCTGTCCGGATCCAATCAAAGATCCAAGGACAGAGATATCTTTTGTCTACAATGGAGCAAAAGGAGATTTTGGATTTACCGACCAGGCATATCTCGGTATTCTGAGAGCCAGGGATGATCTGAACCTGACCGTTCATGAGATATTCACCGGAGATACCGAAAATGAGCCGGATCCGGTGCTAAATCCGATAACCGGAAAGAATGCCGGTACTGTCGTGATGCTTGGATCCTCCATGACAGAGTATGCGGAGCGAATAGCGAAACAGTATCCTGATATACCGGTTATCGTGATTGATGCAGACCCGGTATCGCTTCCCGGCATCAAAACCGTCTCGTTCTTTATGCATGGGGCAAGTTATCTTGCCGGAAGACTTGCTGCAAACCAGACAAAGACCGGACAGGTAGGAGTAATCGCCGGGAGAAAAGCCCAGGTTATCGACAGCTTTACCGACGGATTCGTACAGGGTGCTACAGATGAAGATCCCCGCGTTCTCGTACATATAACCTATATTGCCGATGATAACTCCGGATACCAGCAGCCGGAGAAGGGAGCAGCGATTGCCCGTGATATGTACCGGAACGGGACTGATATCATCTTTACCGTGGCAGGAGAATCCGGTCTTGGAGCCATATCAGCAGCAAAAGAACTGCCTGATCTCAAGATTATCGGTGTTGATTGTGATCAGTCCTATCTCGGGCCGGGTGTTGTCATCGCATCGGTCATAAAAAACCTTGATCTGGTTGTATACCGGGAATTAACCGAAGCCCTCAATGATAATTTTACCCCGGGACTGGCTCTTTACAATCTCTCCAATGATGGTGCCAGAGTTGCGGTAAACCCCAGGTTTGACACCCTCTCCAAAATCGTTGAGAGCAGGATAAAAGAAGCAGTCAGGCAGGAAGACTGACAGGGAATAGATGAGACAAAAACACCGGGGGTTGTCTGAACACGTACCTGTCTGATTCTTCTGGGATAACAGGGTAGACGAACCACCTGAGTTTACCAAATAGGAGAGAAAAAAAAAGACTCATCAGATAGCGTAATGAGAGAGGGAGATATCGTATAATCGTTTCACGTTGAAAAATTTGGCTCTCAGTGGCCCTCCTCTGCCCATAACGGATGCAATCCGTTTATCAGGGCGGAAAATTGGTGCAATTGCCGGTATCCATGCTCTCTTTTGTCATCCAGAAGAAACCATAATCCATTAATGATTCAAGAGCTGAGTAACACCAAGGGTGAAATGATGACTGAAATTCCGTCTGCAATTATCAGGGGAAGAGAAAAAATATCAGGTACCATCTCGGCATTAACCGGTGATCTGGCCTTTCCTGAGACTGCATACCATCTTCCCATAACCTACGCAGTAACCGGCAGGGAAGTGCATACCGCCGATGCAGCCCGGACAGCCTATGAAGATTCAGACAAAAATATGCTTATCGGTGCTGAGATAGTGGTTGCAGAGCAGGAACGGGAAATATCGGAAGCAACCGGCTACACCGGGTTTATCGAAGATGCTTTAATCAGAAAACTGGGATACTCCCTCGTTGATGGAAGTATTCTCGGGCTCTGCCTGATACTGGGTACTCCGCCATCAGCTGATACCGCAGCTGCCATATGCAGGGAACTGCAGGAAAAACTGATGCTCACCTTTCTTTGTGGACCGGTCATTACGGTGCTTACTGACTCAGGAGTAAAGGTAGATCTCTCCCTCCGCCTTATTCCTCTGGGAGCAACTTCAATAAAGGGAGTTCATTTCGCAGACATCCTTGCAAGAGTTGCCATGATGTTTGGCGGGGTCCCTCCCGGAGATGTCAGCCGGCTGATTACCTATGCCGCAGAACGTGCAAAAGCCTTTGTCATTGTGTTTCCTTCCCTTTCTGATGAAGAGATTGCATTTGTCGACGCTCTTCGTATCCTCAATATCCCGATCATCCAGGTGGGAGGGTATGAAGGAGGGGAATGGCTGCTCTCTGACCCACAAACCGCTGTATCAAAAGGCATGGAACTGCGGGGGATTACCGTCAGGGTTACTGCCATCCCGATTCCCATGGCCTGTTCTCCTGCCTTTGAAGGGAAAAGCATCAGAAAAGAGGAGATGTTTGTTGAGTTCGGAGGGGGACGGTCACCTGCCTTTGAACTGCTGGTAACCCGGCCCCATGGGGAAGTAACCGATGGAAAAGTCACCCTTATCGGACCGGATGTTGACCAGATACCGGAAGGGAGTGCTGTCCCGCTTGGCATCATAATCGAGGTTGCCGGGAAGCAGATGAAGAGTGATTATGAACCGGTCCTGGAACGAAGAATCCATAATTTCATCAATTACGGCGAGGGATCCTGGCATGTTGCCCAACGCGATCTCATCTGGGTCAGGATCACGAAAGAAGCAGTCGCAAACAATCTCAAAATAACCGATCTGGGGAAGTTACTTGCCGCCAGGTTCAGGATGGATTTTGAGTCCCTTCTTGATGCCGTGCAGGTTACTCTCATCACCGATAAGGATGCGGTCACCCGGGCATTAGCGGATGCAGAGGCGATTTATCAAAAACGTGATGAACGCATCGCCGGCTTAAAAGATGAAGACGTATCCCTGTACTACTCCTGCATTCTCTGCCAGACCTTTGCACCAAACCATGTCTGTATCATAACCCCGGAACGACCGGCATTATGTGGTGCGATCACCTGGCTTGACGGCAGGACCGCGTACGAGATCTCACCGTCAGGAGCCAACCAGCCGGTTGAGAAAGGCACCCTTCTCAACGCCGTTTCAGGAGAGTATGAAGGGGTGAACCGGTTTGTGAGAAAAGCCTCCCATGGCGAGATACAGCGGTGCGTACTGTACAGTATCATGGACGCACCGATGACGTGTTGCGGGTGTTTTGAAGCGATTGCCATGATACTCCCTGAGACGAACGGGGTTATGGTGGTAACCCGTGAATTCAGAGGTGATACTCCTTTCGGTATGACGTTCTCCACGCTCGCAGGAACGATCGGAGGAGGTGCCCAGACCCCGGGATTTATCGGGATATCTAAGAGTTATCTCACAAGTGACCGTTTCTTACAGGCTGAAGGGGGAATACAAAGGGTTGTCTGGATGCCCGCTCATCTCAAAGAAGAGATCAGGGTAAAGATGGGTGAATCCTTTCACGAAAAAGGGTTTGATACCCTCTTCTCAATAATTGCAGACGAGACAGATGCCGTCACTCTTGATGAACTTCTCACCTATCTTGAATCAGTCAGTCATCCGGCATTATCCATGCCTTCTCTCATCTAGGAGGAATGAAATGAACTATATCCTGCCTCATACGTGGTCCGGATCGATACAGACGGTTACTATTGGTGCAACCAAACAGGAAGGAGGGACCAGATCGGTATCATATGAGATCGGAGGCGATACCGATCTCCCTTTTATGAACCGGTCCGGGAAAAAGCCGTTACTAGCCTATGAGATATGTGATGACACCGCTATCTGGCCGCAGGTAGTCAGGGATGCCATGCCAAAAGGGATATCAGATCCGGCATCATGGGCTGCATATGGAGAAAAAACCTTAAAACCAGATTGTATCAGGCTTAATCTCACCTCTACCCGAAAACCGAATTCCTCTGATTTTGCATCAATCTCTGCAACGGTACAGTCGGTTCTTGCAGCAACCACGCTTCCCCTCATCATTGAAGGAAGTGCAGATCCTGCCGTTGACTCTGAGGTCTATATCAGGTGTGGTGAAGCAGGACAGGGAGAACGTCTCGTACTTGGAACCGCCGAAGCAGACCGGTACCGGAGTGTTGCTGCTGCAGCGATGGCATATGACCACATCATCATTGCCCAGACTCCAATTGATGTCAATCTTGCCAAGCAATTAAATATCCTGCTCCGTGAGACCGGCATCCCGGATAACCGCATCATTATCGACCCCTATACCGGTGCTTTGGGTTACGGGTTTGAGTATACCTACTCAACCATGGAACGGATCCGGTTTGCTGCTCTGAAAGGTGACGACGATCTCGCGATGCCGATGATATCTGCTCCTGCTGACAGCCTGACCGTAAAAGAGATACGGGAGTCTGATAGTCCCTCTGAGATCGCGGTATCATGGGAACGGGCAACGGCTGTTGCATCTGCAATAGCAGGAGCAGCAATCCTTGTGGTACGACACCCGGGGACGGTTTTGCCGTTGCGAACTGCGATTGATGCCCTTTGGGAGGGATCCCGCAGGGAGGTGTCTGATGGCGCTTAAACCTCTGGAGATTTACAAACTGCTGCCAAAGAAGAACTGCAAGGAGTGCGGGGAACAGACCTGTCTCTCGTTTGCCATGAAACTGGCACAGGGAAAAGCGGATCCCGCCTCCTGTCCGTACCTCGATAGTGAAGCAAAAGCCGCCCTTTCATCCCAGACCGGGGCCCCGATAGCAAAAATTACCATCGGGATGGGAAGCCGAATGATAACCATCGGTGAAGAGACCGTATTTTACCGCCATGACAAGACCTTCTATCACGAACCGGCAATTATCTACCGGGTCGTGGATACCGCACCGGCAGAAGAGATAACGGCCCTTGCAGCACGGATTCGGGAGGAGAAGATAACCAGAATCGGGATTGACCTGCAGGTAAACGGACTGGCAGTTGATCTCGGGTCAGGTTCCCTAAAGCAGTCGGTGACCGCAGTCACTACAGCCAATGAAGGCGGAGATATTCCTCTGGTATTACAATCAGAGGATCCGGAGATCCTCAAGGCATGCCTTGCTGTCTGCGGAAATTATAACCCGCTTATCTGTGCAGCAACAGAGCACAATTACCGGGAACTCTGTGATCTTGCAAAGAAATACGATGCTCCGCTCGTGGTCCGTGCACCTGATGTAGAAAAGATCGGTGCATTATCAAAAGAGTGCATGGGTTTGGGAATAAAAAAGATAGTTCTTGATATCACCGGGGCTGACAGCGGGGAATACCTCAGCCGTGCAACGCTTGTCCGGAGCCTGGCTCTTACACGGACAGCACCGGAACTCGGTTTTCCGATACTTCTTGACTGCAGTGGATCGGTTCCTGACAATATCGTGACAGGAATCGTCAAATTTGCCTCGGTTCTTATCACTCCCCAGCTCCCGGTAGCAGAGATGACAACTGCTCTCGTATTGCGCCAGAATATCTACACTGACCCGCAAAAACCGATCCAGATGACGCCGGGACTGTACCGTATCGGCGATCCGGGACCCGATTCACCGGTATTTATGACGGTAAACTTCTCGCTTACCTTCTTTACCCTGCAGGGGTACCTTGAAGCGGCCCGGGTTCCCTGTTTCCTGCTCATCGTTGAGACTGAAGGGATGTCAGTGCTCACCTCGGTTGCTGCAGGGAAATTAAACGAGTCGGTTGTTGCAGAATGGATCACAAAAACCAGTCTTGCAGACGAAGTGAATGAGAAGAAACTTATCATTCCCGGATATGCATCTCCCCTTTCAGGAAGGATCGAGGATGCAACCGGATGGAAGGTTGTTGTCGGACCCAGGGATGCTGCTGATATCGGGCGGTTTTTAACTGAGGAGTGGAAGTAGGCGATGCCCACCGTTACTTTTTTGCCGGGATTTCAGAAAGTTGAAGTCCCAAAAGGGGATTCTATCCTTTCTGCAGCCCGGAAAGCAGGTCTGCCGGTCAATGTTGTCTGTGGCGGGATTGGAAAATGTGGCAAATGTGTCATGTTTCTCAAGTCAGGAAGAACAGAATTTGATAATCAGAGGTATGAAGAGTTCTTTACTGCCGAAGAGTTACACAACGGTGCCTGTCTCGCATGCAGGACATATGTCATCGATGACTGTCAGGTGTTCGTCCCGGAACAAACCCTCATTCAGTCCCAGCAGATCCTGATCGATACCCTTGGCCATACCGTTGATCTCAACCCATCAGTCTGGAAGTATCATCTGCAGCTAAAACCCCCGACCCTGGACAACCCGATATCTGATCTTGATCGCCTGCTTGACGGAGTTCATGATGCAGGGGGACCGGTAGATAAACGAATTTATGCCCCCTTAGAACTTCTCCGCCGTATCCCTTCAGTGACCCGGGAGAGCGGGTGGAACGTTACCGCAACCATCGCTCTTGTTCCCGGAGGGTACCGTCTTATCCATATCGAGAAAGGGGATACGAGAAAGAAGATGTATGGAGCTGCTGTCGATCTCGGGACAACCACCATCGTCGTGTTCCTGCGTGATCTGACAACAGGTCAGGTCTTGGGGGTGACATCGAACTACAACCGCCAGATCAGTTGTGGAGAGGATATTCTTTCCCGGGTCAATTACGGGAAATTGGGCGGTTTTCCCAAACTCCAGGCGCTTGCTGCCGAGTCGATAAATGCCGCGATTCAGACCGCTGCGAATGCTGCCGGAGTGGATATTGATGATATTTATGAAGTTGTTATCGCCGGCAATACCATCATGACCCATATTCTGATGGGGATTGATCCCTCGTACATGATTCACGAACCCTATGTACCGGTCGTCCGCCGGGCACTCTCAACGTCTGCTTCCCGGATTGGGCTTTCTGTCAGACCAAACGGAGGCATCTTCATCTTTCCTGCGGTGAGTGACTTTATCGGGGGTGACATTATTGCTGATATCCTTGCCAGTGGGATGACCGGGTCTTCAGATATCTCTCTTATGATTGACATCGGAACCAATTATGAGGTTGTTTTAGGAAATAATGACTGGATTTTCGCCTGTGCCGGTGCTGCCGGTCCGGCGCTTGAAGGAGGTGAAGTCCTCTTTGGGATGCGGGCAAACCCGGGAGCCATCGAGAAGGTCAGTATCGATCCGGCAACCCTGGAACCGACATTCTCAACGATAAACAACAGTAATCCCTTAGGGATCTGCGGGTCTGGCCTTATTGATATCCTTGCTGAACTACTCAAAGCCTGTGTCATCGACCGGAACGGCAGGATAAATACCGCGATACCCCATCCCCGAATAAGACCCGGTCCCTATTATCCTGAATATGTCCTCGTATGGAAGGAAAAGGCAGGGATAAACAAGGATATTGTTATTACCGAAAATGATATCAAGAACCTTATTATGAGCAAGGCCTCTACGCTTGCTGCCTGCACGGTGCTCATGAACGTAGCAGGGATAACAAGAACTGATATAAAGACTATCTATTTTGCCGGGGGATTTGGTAATTACATCAATAAAGACCATGCAACAACCATCGGTCTTATCCCGGAAGTATCGATTGACCAGATAAAAAATCTGGGAAATGGTGCGGCAGAGGGAGCAAACATGGCCTTACTGGACAGAAAAAAACGGAAACTGCTCAATGAGATTGCTGAAAAGATTGGATATATCGAACTTAATGCCACACCATCCTTCATGGATGAGTACACCCGCAGTGCGTTTCTTCCCCATACCGATCTCTCCCTCTTTCCCACGGTAGAACGTGCTCTGCAGCAATGCCGTATAAGGGTGGTAAATCCATGATTCGCACGATACCTTCCCCACATTCCGCATCCAGCGGGGTTGGTTCACTCCCTCATACCGATCCCAAAGAAGCCTGTGATCTGGTTCTTGCCTTTCAGCCGGAATACCCGACAGCCCCGACTCTTCCGGCACGGACCCCCTATGAGGCCATCATCACGAGGGATGCCGAGTATCTCCCCGGAGGAGTGCTAAAAGGTAATTCCCTGCACCTCGACCGTTCAATTGATTTCTCTCTTGCAATGGAGCAGATTTACCTGGATTTCATGGAGGGTAATTACGAGAACCATGCCCCCTCGCACGAAGGATATGCCGGGGGGTATCATGAACTTGCAGGCAGGGATCTCTCCGGGGTTGTCTGCACCAAGGTTCAGGTAACCGGGCCGGTCACATTCGGTCTGACAATAACCGACGGCGATCGCCGGCCGATAGCATACGATGCACAGTATTTTGATATGCTCTCAAAGATGCTCGCCCTTCGTGCCCGGTGGTACGAGTCGCTCATCGGGAAGACCGGCACACCTGATACACTTGTCATCATCGATGAACCGTACTTTGCCGCCCTTGGTTCCTCGGTAATGCAGGTTGACAACGGGATGGTTGAGGCATCATTTGAGGATTTTTCCAGCCTCATTCAGGGAGGAATCGGGTTTCACTGCTGTTCAAATACCGACTGGGGATTTCTTATCTCGCTTGGTCCATCCTGTATCTCGTTTGATGCCTATGCCTATGCTACCGAGTTTCTTTTGTATAAAGATGATATCGTCTCATACCTCGAACAGGGGGGAGTGGTTGCCTGGGGAATTGTGCCGGCAGAGGTGGATAAATTTGAAAAAGAGAGTACTTCATCTCTTTTTGAGCGATACCTTGCGATACGAACGGCGTTATCAGAGTATATCCCTGTTGATCTCTTTGATGCCCAGGCAATGATAACCCCGTCCTGTGGGTTGCGTCTTGCTGACGTTTCGTCATCGGTTGCAATCACAAAGACGGTAGCAGAGATTACCGGAATGGTCCGGGCATTATGACACCGGTTACTATTGGTATTGCCGGAAAAGGAGGGACCGGTAAGACAACGATTGCTTCCCTTCTGATCCGGTGCCTGATTGAACAGGGCATCGAGCCTATCCTTGCGGTTGATGCGGATCCCAATGCAAATCTGCACGAGGCCCTTGGTGTCACCCTCACCGAGACACTCGGTTCCATGCGTGAAGAAGCATTTACCCGTTCTATTCCTGCGGGAATGACACGGGCTGATTATATTGCGTTGCAGTTTCGAAAGACTCTGGTTGAGAACAGGGGTTTTGATCTGATAGCCATGGGGAGACCGGAAGGATCCGGGTGTTACTGTTTTGCAAACGATCTTCTGACAACTGCCATGCAGAATCTGGGGCAGGAGTACCGGTTCATCATCGTTGATAACGAGGCAGGAATGGAGCATATCTCACGGGGAACGATAGGGATCCCGGATCTTTTGCTGGTTATATCTGACCCGGGGGCAAGGGGCAGGAGAACGGCTGACCGGATAAAAGGCCTGGCTGTCGATCTCGGGATGGATGAGAACCGGATCGTTCTGGTCATCAACCGTGCCGGGCCCGGAATACCCCACACTGATGCTTTCTTTTCTGTTCCTCTCGATCCTGGGATCGATGCAGCTGATCGTGCCGGAGATCCGGTCTCACGGGTTCCTGCCGGATCACCGGCGAGAGAAGCAGTCTGTGAGCTGGGGAAAAAAATATATAAGGATCCGGGAATCGGTATTATCCGAAACCCTTAACCCTTTCAAACACAAGGTTAAACCATGGACTCAATGGTTGAGAACGTAATGCAGGCAGTACTGACACCAGAGAACCTCTCTTCTATCAGCAGTTCTGTTGGCGGGGACGAGACGAAGGTGAAGTCTGCTCTCGAGATGGGGGTTCCCCTGATCATGGGTGCACTCTCAGAGAAAAGTTCGACAGCAGGGGGAGCAGACATGATAACCAGTATGCTCGGGCAGATGGGAGGAGATAATCCCATGGACAACATTGCCGGATTCCTTGGCGGTTCCGGCTCATCTGGTGGATCGAACATGGTTTCTTCCCTCCTTGGGAGCCAGATGGGAACGATATCCAATACAATCGCACAAAAAACAGGACTGCCACCGTCAGTCGTAAAAAAGGTCCTCGAAATTGCAACACCGATCGTCATCGGGCAGCTCGGGAAGATGACAGGGGGAAATGTGGACAAGGCCGGACTCTCAAGCCTCCTTGGTGAACAGTCAAAGATGGCCATGCAGTCAAACCCCGAAGCTGCAGCCCTTGCAAGCCAGGTTCTCTCAAAAGCAGGCGGGCCTGCGGGTGTTATGGGATCACTGAAGAAGATGTTTGGGAAGTAATCCTTTCTCTGACCTGATTATTACATAAACCCAACTCAGGCTTTTTTTCCGGATTATGTAAACCGGGATGCATGACAGGATGAGCCGGTATCGAAACGACTGCCGGGTTTACCGGTAGCAAAACACCGGATCAGGATCGGTAAACCCGTGAATGGACCATTTTTTTACCTGTTCCTTACCAGAAAAGCACTCTGATTGCAGGATTTTTACAATCGTTCCTGATTGTTTGTTCTGCCCTTACCTTCACGATACCGGTACTGTTCCTGATTGTTGTATCATGCAGTCGATCTCATGACTGGGTTTTATCCACCGGAAGTACAGATTGGATTCAGGATCCCGATAATACCGGTATTTAAGAGATTCACCGATTGCCATAAACTTAATAGTCCCTTTCAAAGATGAATGACTATTTTCTCTGGTTCCATTTGGTATCATAATTTCATCGTATGATATCCATAGTATCGGAGAACAGGACGTGTGTATCCATGTGGTTTTTACAGACGAAAAAAGACGATATCTGTCCATCATGCCGGAGCGAAAAAGAAAAATCTTTCTTCTCGTATGAGAGATTGTAATAGAACAAAAAGTTTTTATCAAGACTTGTGGCAGGAAAGAAGAGAAAACAGGACTCACACGAACCATTTTTTTGTTTTTATGACGAACGTAATTACCGTCTCTGATCTTACAAAGACGTATGGTCAGGTTACTGCAGTGAATCATATCTCTTTTTCTGTACGGAAAGGAGAGATATTTGGTTTTCTGGGTCCAAACGGAGCAGGAAAGACAACAACCAGCAGGATGCTGACCGGAGTGATAGAACCGGATACCGGTAGAATTGTAATCCTGGGACATAATATGATGCAGTCACCGGTTACCGCAAAGCAGTTATTCGGTGTTGTTCCGGAGACATCAAATGCATATCCTGATCTCACGGCATGGCAGAACCTGATGTTTATGGGAGAACTGTATGGATTATCTCATAACACTGCGACTGAAAAGTCAAAAAACCTCCTTTCTGTTTTCGGTTTATCGAAACATGCAGAAAAAAAGGTGAAATCGTTCTCAAAGGGGATGAAACAACGCCTTGTTCTTGCCATGGCACTGATTCATGAACCCCAACTGCTTTTTCTTGATGAACCGACCAGCGGACTTGACGTCGCAAGTACACAGACAATCCTCTCGATGCTCCGGGAGATGAATAACCGCGGTGTGACCATCTTTCTTACCACTCATAACATGGATGAAGCTAATTCCCTCTGTCACCGTGTTGGCATAATCAAATCAGGAGACCTGATAGCAATTGATTCTCCTGAAAAATTAAAAGATACCATCGGGCAGATGCATCAGATTGAGATAAGTGTGGATGGGATTCTTTCAGAAGAAAAACTCGTACATCTTCCCGGTATCATCCGGGTAACCCGGAAAGCAGATAAATGGATCATCTCGGCAGATAACCAGGACATCACCATCAGATCTCTGGTATCCTTATGTGAACGTGAGAACCTCCCGATTGTATCGATAAACACGGTAAAACCGACACTTGATCAGGTATTTTTGCAGTTAACCGGTGGAGTGTCATCATGAATATCCGGGTAATTCAGGAACAGGCCCGCAGGGCCTTTGCGATTGCAAAGAAGGATATCAGGATTTATTATTACAAACCCCCGGTGCTTATTTCAGGTGTTTTAATGCCGATATTCCTGTACCTTGCATTCCTCATGGGAAATAAACCATTGCCGGTCTCATTTCTTATCGCCGGCCTTTTGGGAATGACACTTTTTTTTACGGCAACCGCCGTATCCCCGGTGATATTTCCCTGGGAAGGACAGGCAAGAACCCTTGAACGGCTTATCTCCTGCCCGGTTGCCCCGGAATCAATCATATTCGGGGATATGATTGCATCATCCATATTTGGCATCGTGATAACCACGATAGCACTCGGTATCGGTCTTGTGATGGGAGCCATGGCCATACACTGGGCACTTCTGCTCTCTGCGATTATTCTTGGAGCCCTCTGTTTCTCTGCAATCGGAATTCTCATGTCAGTCCCGCCAACTGCAGTACCACAAAACATCATGCTCCTATCCACCCTGATAAAATTCCCCCTCATTTTTGTTTCCGGAATATTTATTCCGATAGACCAGTTGCCGGCAGCGGGCCGGATGGTTGCCCTGATATCACCTCTCACCTACTTTACCGATATTGCCCGGTTTTCCTACACCGGGGAGGGGGTTTTTCCGGTTTTTGTTGATATCGGAGTGCTGCTCTTGTTCACTATCATTCTTACCATCGCCGTTGTCGTGCTTCATAAGAAAACCATGCCACTTCGGATCTAAAAAAATAGCCGGAATCCGTATATTTTTCCCCATGAAAACCCGGTATAGCAGTCCTTTGTTCTTCGTGAGAAAGAGTTCCTTAAATCCATGATGACACCGGGCGACTGTTGCTTATATGATCCCCATGGTATCTGCTTCCCACAATAGTTCGTCACGAAATGAGGGATGTGCAAGGTCAATAATTGCACGGGCACGCTGCCGGGTATCCTTTCCTTTCAGATTGGCAGTACCATATTCTGTTACCAGGTAATGTACATCAGGTCTCGGGGTGGTAATTGCGGCTCCCTCTTTCAGGCGGGGTACAATCTTTGATATCGTTCCTTTTTTCGCGGTTGAGTAGAAAGCAAGGATAGATTTTCCACCTTTTGAATCAAATGCCCCTCGCACAAAGTCCAGTTGTCCTCCGGTCCCGCTAAAGAGAGAACCGGACAAATACTCTGCATTCGCCTGACCGAGAAGATCCACCTCAAGAACAGAGTTTATCGAGATCATCGAGTCATTTCTGGCAATAATCTCAGGAGAACAGACATACGAGGCAGGATAACTCTCCATTGAGGGATTATCATCCATAAACTCATACATCCGCCGGGTTCCGGCAGCGGTGGTAAATACATGTTTTTGCGGGTGAAGATTCTTTTTCTTCCCGGTTATCACCCCGGCTTCTATCAGATCAACCATTCCTTCGGTGAACAGTTCGGTATGCACCCCCAGGTCAGCATGATCTGTCAGGCAACTGGTGACCGCATTCGGCAGACCACCAATTCCCAGCTGAATGGTCGCTCCGTCAGGAATCATCTCTGCGATCATCGAACCGATGAGGTTGTCTTCTGGTTTTTCCACAGGAGGGGCGATCTCAAGGAGAGGAGTATCGTACTCCACTATCCCGTCGATATCAGAGATATGTATCTGTGAATCGCCAAAAACACGGGGCATATTGTGGTTTACCTCAACAAGCACCTTCTTTGCATACCGTGCAGCAGTTGAGATGTAATCGTTACCGGTCCCAAAACTAAAAAAACCTGCTTTGTCCATGGGTGAGACGGTCGTCACTACCGTATCTATCTCCATGAAATCCCGGCATAACCTTGGGATCTGGTGCAGGTATGACGGGACATAATAACTAAGTCCATACCGGGTGAGTACCCGGTCTGCTACGCCGGTAAACCATGAGTGATGAGTTATCTGGTCACAGAGCTCAAGAGAGAGAACGGTGTCCCGGGTGTGCTCTCTTGGAAGAAAGGTATAGATGTTGATATTATTGAGATTGTATTGTCTGATATGATCTGCAATGGCTTTCAGGAGTGCCGGGGGCTGGCAGATACTCATTCCATATACGATAGTCTCGCCGTTTTTGATATGGTTTACCGCCTGTTCCGGTGATGATAGTAATGACTGGTACCGGGAGTCTTGTCTGGAATACATTTTTTCCACCGTACTACTCAATCGGCAAAAGAAGAGATAAAGAAATGGTTCGTATTTCTTTGTGATCAAAACCCGGGTTTGAATCCAATAATTGCATCATCAGGCATAAATAACCGGGGGGATGCCTGATAAAACAATAGATTCGTGTCCCGCGGTTTTTGACGGGCGGGGTTTTCAGATTAATCTACCAGTACCCGGGAGTAGTAAAAGATTACGTGAATCGTAATTTTCAAAACCCCCGGGCCTATTTAAAAAACGATTGTATCCGGAATTCAGTATTGATATTGAACCGGAACGGCAAGGATACTATTAGGATAATTAAGGGTTATCCCTTCTCATACCAGACATCATACAGGGATAAAAAAAGAATGATCCGGGTAACTCTGATCGTGACAAATCCGGTGCTCGAGAAGAAAACATGCCACCCCGATAGAATCTTCTGAAAAATAATTGAAATTATCCCCTTACGGGTATGAATTCAGGGAAGCGGTACCACTATCCAGGATGACCAGGGATGCTCCCTTTTGGTATACGAGATCTTCTCCCGGCAGGATCTGTAGTGCGGTGAACCCAGGTTTTCAGCCGGTTACTGAAGGAGAAATTCCGGATTTGCAGTACATCCTGAAAAAAACACGATTATATCACCGGCTAAATGACCATCTCTTCGCATTCAGGTTTCCCTCTTTTGAGACAAGAGAGACCAAATACTCATTACGAAAAACTCCCATTAATTCATGAATGACCCAGCCTATATCTGTGTACTCCTCCCCGGAGATGGTACAATATCTCTCACAGGGATATGATATCAGTGCCGATTTCCTGAAGAAAAAAGAGATAAAAGCGGCAATTGAAGAAATTGCCGGATTTCTTGAGGATGACTGCGATGATCTCGATCTGATACTCTCCTTAGAAAACCTCTACTCTGCGATAGGAGAGGTGGAAGAAGCAATATGTGTCCTTCATCAGAGCATACTCGCGAGTGATCATCCCGTCTCTGTGATTCGAAGAGCCCGACATTATGAGAAATGCAGTGAAAAAAAGGAAGCAACTGATGAATTCCGGTTTTTGCTCTCACAAAATACGAATACGCAACCGATCCGGGAGCGGTGTGCCCTGCTGGCATCAGGTCTTATGGATGATTCTTTGGGTTTTGTCAGGAGGTGGGAAGAACTCAGGCAGAAAGAGCGGGAGAAATCCTTTATAATGGGGCGTAATCTTATTTTTCCTGATGATGAGAGCAATTCTATCCTGCGTGATCTCTCGTTTAAGGAACATATCCTCGGGATCGAACTTCTTTTGAAATACGAGGTCACCGATGGCCTTATCGAGGAGGTCATGGCACTGCTATCAGATATGGAACGATATGCAGAGAACAGCATCAGGATGATAACCCTTGCCGGAAAAAAGGACGGTATGGATAGTATTTATCCACTCTTCTCTCATGCAGCGGCGTTCTGTTCAGGAGCCAGGAGCCAGACGAAAAAACTGATGAAAGGAAAAGGATTGATTATCGATCCAAAGGAGATAGAAACTGCCAAAAATGCCCTTGATACCCTGTCCTGCCAAGAAACCGGCATGCATATCGCCAAAAAGATTACCGAAGGACTCCTTTTTCATAAAAAGTTTGAGAACGGGTTATTGGCCGAACTCCGCACCCTTACACCCGGCAATGATGACCCGATTATCACAACGCTGTGCATGTTTCTGGATGATGAATTGGGTACAGACGGGGAAGAACTGATAGAACAACTGATTGCTGATAATCCAAAAAACTTCATCCTTCAGAAGAAAATATTTGAATCGCTTATTGAGCAGGATCGAAAGAAAGATGCATCTGCCTATGCAGCCACAATCCCTGAAGGGATTATTCCCAGAGAAGATCTGCTTGATCTGAAGCTTGTCGAGCTCATGGACGAGGAACAGTATGATGAGGCACTCACCCTGCTTCTTGAGAATCAGGAAGAATTAAACTCGAATTCTCATTCGATGAGACTTTTTGAGTACGCGATACAACAATATGAGGTTGATTTCTTCTCCCGCCTTATCCCATTTTTTGAGTCGAATCGAATGGACAGACAGGTCTGGCTCCTTAAGGGGATAGTTCAGATAATGAATCAGGATATAAAAAGAGGATTACATTGTATCGATCAGGCAGTCAGGTCCGGGTATCCGAAGGCTGATGCAATGCTTGTATCGGCCCGGTACATGACCAGATCAGGATATGGAAAACGGGCTGTCGGTATCTGTGAAAAGCTTCTGAAGATGGATGGGAAACCGGAAGCAGAAGTATACCCGGTTCTCGCAGATGCATATACCGCTCTGGGAAAGGAGAGGGAAGCCTCTGCGGTCAGGGAAAAGATACAGGATCTCTAAAGGACTGGACTGAACCCTGATCGTTAGGAATAAGGGGAGCAGCAGCTCAGACTACATCTTTTTGTTCTCATCCTCTCATCAGTCCATGATTAATCGGATACAGGACTCTTCCTTCTGCATCTGTGATCGCTACCGGCAGGGTCCCCTGTATCGGGATCTCTCCTGATATTGCCCGTATCGCAGCGATCAGATTCCGGCCCCCGGTTTTTCCGGCATACGTTGCCAGGTATACCGGGATATCCTGCATATACATGATATCGTACGGCTGACCGAGTGAGATGCCGATTACGGTGACTCCTGCCTCTTCTGCATAACTCCTAAGATCCTGTGAAAACCGGGGAATATAGTACTCTTCTGACCGGTGACCTGCATTGGATGAGACGGTACCGAGGAGAACATATGATGCAGAACCAACCATTCCCTTCTCTTCATCGGTCAGGTTGTTCCGGTCAGTATAGGTTATTACG
Source organism: Methanospirillaceae archaeon (assembly GCA_016926505.1). Lineage (GTDB taxonomy): Archaea > Halobacteriota > Methanomicrobia > Methanomicrobiales > Methanospirillaceae > JAFGOM01. The sequence goes on along the minus strand of JAFGOM010000059.1, from coordinate 18,765 downwards.
GTCGGACGGAGAGTATCAGGAGGAAGGACATCATCAAAGGCCAGGGTAAACTCAGAAGAGAAGGCTTCTGTCGGACTGAACACGATAATGCTGTCATCTTCTCTGAATGATACCGGGATAATCCCGTCCCTGTCCTTTACAAGGGTGACCGCCTGTTCTGCAGCAGTCTGTTCAAGAGAGAATATCTCATCTCCCAGGCAGACTGACAGAGCCTCTTCTACCCTCGCGGAACGGTCCAATTCTCCTGCTTTCCCTGATGAAGCAGAGAGATTTTCCTTTACCGAGAGGATACCAGAGATCGATATTTGAAACTGTAGTTGGAATGGCCTCAAATCAGGAATCCATTTATTCAATCTCTCATTCTCTTGAAGGTGTTCCATGTGAAACTTCATTGCCGCACCATCTTAACAAGCCTGACTTTGATAACCTTCAGGATAAAAATGTTTAAATACTCACATCTGATGCCATTTCAATTCTTAATCCTGAAAAACCATACCGATTGCGATAGATTTTACTTATATCCATATTATCGAAAAGAGACATCAAAAATAAAAAATATTGTGAGAGATAAGCAAAAGAAGTCCAAAAATGACTTCTATGGATATGCGACACCCTATATCATTAACCAGGTTATGCATGATTACGGGCAGTGTGCAGCCGGAATCATCACCCGGATTCTCCTCCTCAGGTTCTACTCCCCAAGTTCTACCTGTACCAAATGATCGTTTCCATCATCTTTTAGATGAACAGTCATATCAGCCTGTGTTATCCCATCAACCACAACTGACCTGACCCTGGATCCCGTACCGGCATTGAGCACATCAATCTGGTATCGTGTAGACCGGTATCGGTACTCAATCTGATACGACCTCCAGGTCATCGGAATACAGGGCCCGAATCTTAAAATATCTCCTGATATCTGCACCCCGAGAAGCGATTCAATGATGAGTGTATACATCCATCCCGCTGAACCGGAATACCAGGTCCAGCCACCCCGGCCGGTATGGGGAGGGGCTGCATAGATATCTGAAGGGATTACATACGGCTCAACCCGGTATCTCCTGAGATCTTCAGGGGTCTTGCTATGATGAACCGGATTTATGAATGGCAGCAGATCCCATGCCTGCCCGTTATCCTTCAGAGCGGCAAACGCCATCACAACCCAGATAGCAGCATGGGAATAATGCCCTCCGTTCTCCCTGACCCCGGGAACGTATCCTTTGATATATCCGGGATGTAAGGGACCCTGATCAAAGGGCGGGGTCAGGAGGGTTATTAAACGGTCATCGAATAAGACAAGATGCTCTACAACTGCCCTCATCGCTTTTCTGGCCCGCTCATCACGTGCAGCTCCAGACAGGACGGCCCAACTCTGGGCAACCGAGTCTATCATGCACTCCGGGTTTCCAGCCGATCCAAGCGGGTGGCCTGAATCAAAATACGCACGACGGTACCATTCACCATCCCAGCCATCTCTCTCCAGGTTCTCCCGTATCTGTCCTGCGTTTGTGCGACATGTTTCTGCAAACAATGGATCATGGTGGATCTCTGCTACCTTCACAAACTTCATAAGAAGGTCAAATAGGAAAAATCCGAGCCATACACTCTCTCCTTTCCCTTCTGCACCAACAAGATTCATCCCGTCATTCCAGTCGCCTGATCCCATTCTCGGGAGACCATGATCCCCAAAGTCCAATCCCAAAAGGATAGCCTGTTTGCAGTGTTCATAAAGGGATTTCCTGATATCTGACTGCTCAGGCAGATCATAGTACGAGTCCTCCTCCGGGAGCACCTCTCGCCCTTTGAGAAACGATATCTCTTCATCCAGAATCCCGGTATCCCGGGTACTATGGACATACCTGCAGGTCGCGAACGGGAGCCATAAATAATCATCAGAACAGTGGGTCCTCACCCCTCTGTTTAATGGCGGGTGCCACCAGTGCTGGACATCACCCTCAACAAACTGGTGCCCTGCACAGAGGAGAAGTTGTTTCCTCATAAGATCCGGCCTTGTATGAATAAGTGCCATCACATCCTGCAGCTGATCCCGAAAACCGAATGCACCTCCTGACTGATAAAACCCGGTTCGTGCAAAGAGCCGGCAGGCAATAGTCTGATATAAAAGCCATCCGTTGACGAGCAGATCCACCGACCGGTCAGGAGTTTTAATTTGCACAGCACCAAGCGTCTGGCTCCAGTATTCCTGTACTGCTTTTTTTGCTCTGCGTGCAGATCCAACTCCCCGGTTTTGTAAGACAATATTCCTTGCATCATCACTATCCCGTCCGACACCCAGGGTAAAGATAATCTCCCGTTCTTCTCCGTCAGTGAGTTCGCAGGGGATCTGCATCGCGGCACAGGGATCCAGGCCGGCTCCGACTTTATTTGAGAGTCGTACCTGCTTCATCGCTGCAGGTTTTTCAATCGAACCGTTCCGTCCGATAAACTCATACCGGTCGCCGGTTACGGTCCTTGTCCGCACATTGGAGTCAAAAAACGCAACTCTTCCCGGAAATTCATGATTGTACGGATTTTTAGCAAAAATTGCATCTGATATCGTATCGATTTCAGTAATCACATAGAGCAGTGATCGTGACCTGAGTTCGCCAAGAACCCATTCTACATATCCGGTGACAGATAAAAGTCTGTTGCGACCGGATTTGTTCCTGATTCGAAGAGATACGAATTTTACCGGGCGGTCAATACTGACATATATCGTCAGTTCGGTATGTATCCCCTGCTCAGTGGATGAAAAGACGGTATACCCAAACCCATGCCTGGTTACATATTGATTCAAACCCCGAGCAGGCAGAGGAGTAGGAGACCAGAATATACCGGTCTCCTCATCCCTGATATACAGAGTCTCACCAGACAGGTCAGAAACAGGATCATTCATCCAGGGCGTCAGCCGGAACTCATGGGAATTCTCACTCCAGGTGTAGGCACTCCCGCTCTCTGATACGACCGTCCCGAAGGTTTCGTTTGCGATGACATTCACCCAGGGTGCCGGGGTTACCACCCCATGCCCTGTAATAATGACATACTCCCTGCCATCTCCAGAAAATCCACCAGTCCCGTTGAAATAAAGAAGTCCTTCACCGGTCATACCAGGACCGGCCTTTGATTCATGAAGAATTGTCCGGGAGGGAAGAAGACGGGGAACTGCAATCTCATTCCAGTCAGTCCGTTCCAACTGTTCGGCCAGTGTACCTCCACGATCTGAGATAATAGCCCGTGCCACGGTCTCTATAAGGATGCGATCCTCATCTGAGATCTGTTCAAGACGCCTGATGAAAATTCCTCCTTTCCGGTTTAATAACGATGAATCAGAACCCTGGGGCATCTGAGACATAATCTCATCATGCAGTTCCTGCCGGTATCCTGACTGATCCTCATTCCATATCACTAAATCGACAATGAGTCCTTTCATACGCCAGTATGCATGAGCCTGTACCATCTCTCTGATAAGACTGATCCGGCTCCTGCTCCGTATCCTCACAAGCACTATCGGAAAATCTCCTGATATTCCATACCCCCAGAGACCGGACTGTCCCCGGCTGTTCTTCAGAAGAACATTCTGGCCTGCCCTTCGTGAGGGATTTGCATAAATGACCGAGCTTGCGAGTGCACCATACAACTGTGCATCCCGTTCAGTTGCATTTAGTTGTCTCATAATGACATGAGCATGAGTCCAGGCAAGCTCTGATACCCGGTCTGCGATGTACCCGTCATAGTACTTCTCAATGAGAGCGACTGATCCCTCACGACTCGCACTGACACCGGTAAAGATATTCACACCAGCCGTCTCCTGAGGATCTATCGTAATCGTACACCTGATTGCAACGATCGGATCGAGAACCGGACCCGCGGTATCAGAAAGAGTTGAACAATCGGTCATGGCAACCGGTCTTGAGAGCGAATTCGTCCGCCCGATAAACCGGAACCGGTCTGTCTCAAAAGAGATAGGTCGTACCTCCTTGCCATGAACCGTCATCAGATGCAGCATCCAGGGGGGATGATCACCTTCTGATCGTGGCCTTCTCGTCGCGAGGATTGCATTTTTCTCCCGTACCAGTTCAGTCTGGACAAACAGGTTATGAAAGGCCGGATGGCTTTCATCAGAACCAAAAGGTGCCAGCACGACTTCAGCATAACTGGTAAACTCAATCGTTCGTCGTGTCCAGGATCTGTTTGTCACCCATATTCTTCGAAGCTCCACATCATCTTCAGGGGAGACAATAATCTCGGTACGGGTATCAAAATCCCGGTCTCTTCGCCGGAATTCAGCACGTGCCTGCTTAAAAATTGTCTGATAGGTATCGGGTTTCTTTCGTGCCGGCATATATCCGTTCGACCAGAACTCCCCACTCGCCAGATCCCTGATGTAACAAAAAGTACCGCAACTGTCTGCGGTTGGATCTTCCCGCCACCTTGTCACGGCCAGATCGTTCCACCTGCTGTACCCAGATCCGCTGTTGCTTACCATAACATGGTACCTGCCGTTTGAGAGGAGATGCACCTCAGGTCTTTGGGTATTTGCAGTCTGAAAGATCCGAACCAGGGATTCTGAATCCCCGGTTTTTTTATGAACTCCCAGAACTTCACCGGCATGCGGGTAGAACGGTGTGTTCCTGGGCATCTTCTCCTGAAGCAGCATCATCGTTGCCAAAAGACTCTGATCAGACTCAAATCTTCTCTGCATCGGTCGGTTCAATAGTGCATAGGCGAGCGAGAGCAGAACCATTCCCTGGTGATGCACCATGAATGACTGAACAACCATCTGTTTATGGCCAGGCGGTACTCGGGAAGGGGTGTAATCTACTGCTTCATAAAACCCATACGGCCCTGTATATCCAAGGGAGTCCATCAGTTCAAGATTCTGACAGGCCAGCGTCGGATTGACCATCAGTCCCATCGCCGCAGCATACGGAGCAATGACCAGGTCTTCTGCCAGTCCACGCTTGAATCCAAGGCCCGGGACGCCAAATGCCCGGTACTGGTAGTTCAGGGTCGTATCAGTGACATTATACCCGGATTCAGAAATTCCCCAGGGAACACCCCTTTTTCTGCCATACTCTATCTGTCTGGCTACTACGGCATGATACGTGCGATCGAGAAGAGTATTCTCATAGGTCGGCATCAGAAGGAGTGGCATTAAGTATTCAAACATAGAACCACTCCATGAGATAAGAGTGGGCTTCCCTGCTCCGACAGTCGTGAGAAGACGTCCTAAGGCAAACCAGTGCTCCTGCGGAAGCTGGCCATAGGCGATTCCAATAAAGCTGGTGAGTCGTGCCTCAGATGCAAGCAGATCATAAAAACTGGCATCCCGCCTGAGATCAGTCGCATTATACCCAATGGAGAGGAGATTACTCGTTTTTTCATACAGGAATTCATACTCAATACCGGTACATGCATGAATCTTTTCAGTAAGAGATGATATCAACCGAATACGTTCTTCTGCCCGCTCGCTTGAGGTTGTAAGCTCCTGAACAATCCGAACAAGCCAGTGAGAACCTGAAGCAAAGGCATTATCGGTATCTTTTTGGATCTCAAGCCATTCCAGAAGGGGACCGGATTCTCTGTAAAGAACCTCGGAAAGATCTGCTATCTCCCTGAGTGTTGGTATCTGGTTATTCTGTCTCTTTAGAATTGTACAGAAGGAATAAAGAGACGATCTCAGTTCTTCTGGAACCTCATTTCGGATAGAATCAGGAGGACTGCCGGCAGATACCCAGGTGATATAGGTTTTTAAATCCTTTAGATGAGTTTCTGCCTGCCGTTTTGCCGAATCAGCCCACCATCTGATTTCATCATCCGGATGATTCCTGAGTGCAGCCAGTACCTCTGTTGCCATCTCATCAAGAGAGCACAGAGAACGAATTGCTTCGGGAGTCTGTCCTGATATCAGGACTGCTCCACCTTTTAACTCTGCAATCTTTGAACTGACAGATACCGGCACAACACCTCTTTTCTCTTTTTCGGCAGCATCTATGGCATCAGAGAGGAGGGAGAGGGTGTCTGACATACCATCTGCGAATCTTTTTGAGAGGATGGGACATCCCGGAAGTTCATCCAGTCCCTGCCGTAAAACGAGCAGATCTCCGAGAAGGTTGCCACTGTCAACCGTAGAGATATATCGCGGGAGAAGTGGCTCTAACGTGATAGTATCATACCAGTTATAAAAATGGCCACGGAACCTCTTTAGTCGTCCCATGGTATTCAGGGTCTTTTCCGTCCGCTCAATCAGTTCACCCATCGGGATATACCCAAAGTCATACGCGGTAAGACTGGCGAGCAGTGAAAGTCCGATATCGGTCGGGGAGGTGCGGTGGGCAACAGCACAAACCGGCTGCTCCTGGTAGTTGTCAGGGGGGAGATAGTTATCTTCTGCCGCTACATAGGTCTCAAAGAAACGCCAGGTACGGCGTGCGATACCCCGGAGGAATTGTTCCTGTAATAAAGAAAGACGGGTGATCTTATGTTGTATCGGCTGGCTTATCCACCACGCAATTGCCGGGGAAAGGATCCATGCAAACGCAAAAACTTCGATAACAGGTACGGCAGAAGGGGAGATAAAAAACCGGGAAAAAAGGAATAATGCCCCGATGAACGGTGCCGGCCACATCACCCGGTAAAACCCGGCAAGATCATGCGATCTCTGCCCGGCTTCCTGATGAGTGGTCCATTCCAGGAGATTATGATGAGAAACAATCATTCGCCAACAGGATCGAAAGATTGCATCTAGTGATAGGTATGCCTCATAAGGGAGGAAGGCCAGGGTGATGAGAGGAACTGCCAGTTGATCGCGGATAATAGATGGGATATCTAACAGATGCAGCATCCAGGTCTGTTCTGCGGGCTTTTTTACACACTTCCAGCCGGCAGTACATACCGGTGGAATCAAATACAGTGATGCGATAAAGGCAGTCCAGAAGAGTGGATCCAAAAGATTGGTCGCTGATATGATGATGAGAAAAACGGTTGCAGGCGCCACGAGGCTTCTTCTCAGGTTGTCACAGATCTTCCACCGGGAGAGAGATGAGAGCGGATTTTTCTGCTTTTTTGAAGTGTTACCCTGGACAAAGGGAAAGATCCAGGATACTATCTGCCAGTCACCTCTAATCCACCGGTGTCTTCTGCTGCTATCAGCAAGATAACAGACAGGGTACTCCTCAAAGACCTGTACATCACTGACAAGGCCAGTCCTCGCATAACAACCCTCCAGAAGATCATGACTTAATATACGGTTTTCTGGAAACCGCCCTTCAACAGAATGAAAAAATGCGTGCCTATCATAGATTCCTTTCCCGATATAGGATCCTTCGGCAAAGGCATCCTGGTATACATCAGATACTGCCCGGGTATACGGATCAATCCCCGGTTCACCCCCAAACAGTGATGCGAAATGAGAAACCCCTGGTTTTGAGAGCGAGAGTGCAACACGGGGCTGTAAAATTCCATATCCCTCCCTGATTACCCGGGTATGAGGATCTGATACCGGCTGATTGAGCGGGTGGGATATCGCACCGATAAGTCTCTTCGCACAATTACGGGGAAGCTCAGTATCGGTATCAAGGGTTATCACATACCTGATACCAGTCAGGATCTCCTGGTTGCCAACAATTTTTGAGAATGGATTTTTCCCGTTGCCTGATAGGAGGGTATTGAATGCCTCAAGGATCCCTCTTTTCCTTTCATATCCCATAAAGATCCCTTCACCTGCATTCCAGGTCCGGGACCGGTGCATGAGAAAGAAGGTATCTGGCTTCTCATCCTGGTATCTTACGTTTAATTCTTGTATCCCGACAGAAAGAAGGTTTATTATCTCTGAATCTGTCGGTAGTTCTTCTGTATCTGCACTTATCAGATCAGTCAACAGGGCGAAGTACAGGTTAGCATCACGGTTCGCGAGATACCGTATCTCAAGTGAATCCAGGAGTTCTGTACCATTAGACAGTCCTGAAACAACAGTCGGGATCACGACCATGGTTCTTCTATCCTCTGGTATTCCTGCTGAATAATCCATTTTTGGGATTATAACCGGGGGGATAAGGATTGTGATAATCCAGTTACTTAAATTGAGTGCACACTGAGTGCCTACAAAGAGGAGAAGTACAAGAATAAGAAGAGCAACATACCATTCAGAGGTGGAAAGTCCGGTATACCCAAAAATTGCCACAATAAGAGTTATGAACGAGATCCCAAGGAAATACAGGGAACAGAGATGTCTTTTACCGGATCCCTGTATCATATCAAAAAAAGAAGGATGAATATGGAGAGCTTCTAAAAGAGAGTCTCTTCCCTCATCCATCAGAAAATATCCCACATGAGATGCCCGGATTGGTCTGTCTTTCCTCCCCCGGGAAAACGCAGCAAGCTCTACTGCTTTTTGGGCAACGTCACCCTCGAATAATTCTCTCTTTTTTGCTATCTCCTCAATCACATGCCTGTACCGGTCGCGGGTTTCAAAGTCCATTGCAGCATACATATCTGCAGGATCACTCCGGAGGGTCTGCTCGACAAGACTCAGCCGTTCTACGAACTCCCGCCAGTCCATCGTATCAAGGAGACGAAGACTGCTTATGCTGTTCCCGAATGACACCTGGTCGGCAGCCTGGGCTTGTGAGTCAGCATGTATCATCTGCTCAACGGTCAGGTTTCTCTCAGAAAGCCGATGTTCTATCCAGGTGAGGGGAAATATGAGTGTTCCTGACTGTCCCTGTAATTGTCGTGCCATCTCCGCGACAAAAGCACAGGTCAGGGGCGGATCTGATCGTGCCATGTCTGCGATGACGAGGATCAGATTCTTTGGATCCTCTCTGGCAACTTTTTTCATCTGATCCACAAAATATCCTGCTGATTCGGAATCAAGGCTGTTTGCTGAGATACTATCAGCAATTCTTCGCAGATTCTCTATCAGGGAGAGTCTGAACATGATAGGAATTGCCCAGAGTTCTCCAAGCAGCAGAGGAGTTATGGTCTGGTATGCATCAATAAAATCAAAGAGGCTCTGTGTATCAATCCGCCCGTCACAATGAGCAATTAACTCCCTGGCGATATAGTACACCCGGGGAAATCCTTTAAGCGGTCCGTTTGCCAGGTGAGGAAGTGCTGTACTGTACTCTTTTGGGAGATGGTGACGGGCGGTCCGTATCTGTTCTTCTACAAGGTAAAAATTATCTAAAAGCCATTCACCTGCAGGAGCAATCCGACGGTCTGCCTCAATGGCTGCGTTCATCAGATCATGCGTTTCAAGCAGGACCTTCTCATTATCAGCAAGTCTGGGAAGAAGGCGATCGTGCCCGGATCTTGTATCTATCCTGTACAAGCATGCAGTATCCTTTGCATGCTGGGCCAGCTGATCCCCGCTATAGAGTTCATCCCGAAGTGGATCGGCATCAATCTGCCCTATGCACGTTTTGTTGTCACGTATTTTTCGCTTATGTACAAATGTATCCCACAATGGTTGTATCTCCTTTAATCAGGCTCAATAAATTTCCTATTTAAAAATCCATGGGGATAATCTCTGATTTCTTATGGATAGTGAAATGAGTGTATCAGAACATACCAGGAATAGCCTGAATACTCTAACATGACATGATAATACATGAATATTTCGGTGATCGCCACCGGGTGTTTCTTTTTTTTATATCGATAAAAATCCCATTTAACCAATTTTTTCATCCGTAACAGGCAGGGGAGAAAGCAAGGGTGATGTACATTCAGATTAAAAAGCAGATTTGAGACCGCTATCCAGACACGGAGTATCTCCTGCATTCCCGCGGATACATAACGAGTAAAAATGAAAACTCACAATATCGTTTAGAATTTAGAAAGGAGGCAATATATCCATATGATAAAAATGACATTGTCACGTGTTTTTGCAATACATAACGATGACAATAGTTTTCCTAAATTACATAATATTATCTCTAAATTGCGATTGAGCTCTAATTAGCCACTAATTATTTCTATCTCGTTATGAGTGACCGGGAATCAGGGGTATCTGCAAAAATACTCATGTCCGCTGATCCCTTTGTTGTACCGGTCACAAATGGCACGACAGATCTATAAATGAACGAATCAATGTTTCAGAAGGTCAAACAGCTCGTTTAGATCTGCATCCCCGATGGTATGCCCGCCACTTCGAATCTGTTCCTAATCTCCACCAGATATGACAAAGGAACGATCCGGAGACTGACCTGACAGGTTATTCCAGTGCAGATTATTTTAAAAAAAGCCTCCTGCAATTGTTCTTCCGACTTCCTCCCGGCGGGAATAATTTCAGTTCCGGCACGATCGATGAGACAGTCAATCTCGTGGCCGGTCTTGTCTTGCCAGTAAAAGAGGTTACTATCCAATCCACGGTACAGGTATTCCTCATACCATTCATACCTGATGCCGGCATCTCTCAGTTCAGTCCTGGAGAAGGGAAGCAGAATTACGATGCTGATTCTCCCGGAGAGGGACTGGGATGTCTTCTCTATCATCATAAGAAATTCTGCGAACCTATAAGAATAAATCTGCCAGGGGAACGACTCCTGTCTAAAACACCCAAAAAATACGAAATAGTTCGGGAACGTTTTGTTCTTCATCTATTTTCGCTTCGCTCGTCTGATATTGTGCAAGAAAACTCCGAGGATCCTCCTGAACAAAGGAACAGGTATCAGGATCTTCAAGCAGAAGGTATGGCTTGTCAGGAAACAGGTTCCTGACCAGGGTGGTCTTTCCTGACTGACGTGGGTCAATACAGTCCGGATGAACGGAAAAAAGAATGTGTTTATCCATAATGATTCATGAAGGTAATGTTGACTGAAGCAAGGGGGGAGAACCAGATTGGTATCATCCAGGTACACGGTAACCGAAACCCATGAGAATGATCCATCATCACCCTCTTTGACCTGGTAGAAGTAATTAATCCCCGTACTCCCGGTCTCCGTTCTCATTCAGTTTCAGCCATCCGGTTGCTCCGTACGAATATTCCCCGTAATTATCAGCGAGATACAGCATCTCATCAAGGGTTTTGGGGTTGTTCTGGATGATCCATGCAGCAAAGAGCGTCTGATCGTACACCAGGATCTCGTAGACAGACGGTTTGTCATTCCCGGTTGCAGCCTGCACTGTGTCATACACCCTCCAGTACTTCGAATCAGAAGGCTGGGCACGGTTATACTGGAGGGCTACCAGTCCTGTCGCCGTAGCAACCCGTGAAACGGCCATATTCCCGACGATATCAGGATTTAATGCCACCCCGTCAGAAGCCGGCCAGGATGCCTGCAGGAGGGAGGGAAACCCGGCTGCCTCTGCCAGAATAGGGGTTATCTCATTGTACGAGAGGGCAAAGACGATAACATTCCCATCCCCAGCTTTCTTTATCAGAGGAGCCACGAGTGCATCCAGTTCAGACAGAGGTTTGGTAAAATCATCTGTGTCCGTGTTGTAAAAGACAACACCAGAGACAGGGAGACGAGTTTTCAGCTCGTCTGACAAAGTCCTGCCATAGGGATCATCCCGTGCGAGAATCAGGAATTTTTTTAACGCATACCCATCGAGGGATGATTCATACATCGCAATTGCATCAAGCATCTGTGCATCATCAGGACAGAGCCTGATAATCGGATCGCCGGGTATGGACAGTACTACCGATGTTGAGGGATTTACTGATATGATACTCTCCTGTGTCAGGATGGGGAGCATCCCCTGCACCTCTCCAGAGGTAGGCGGACCAACGATAATCTCCGCACCCCGTGCTATCAGATCCTCTCTCGCACTCGCTGCAGTCTCTTTCGTTCCGTCAATAGCTGCTTTTTGTACCGTTGCGGTCGTATCAAGCCCGGCTTTTTTGTAGCTGTCATTAAGGTCTGATATGGCAAGGTCGACTGCCGCCTCAGTGCCCGGTCCCACAGATGCGGCATCACCGGTTTTGGGAATGAGTGCACCGATCGTTATCTGTTCTGTTGCCGATACCAGCGACAACCCTGATAAAAGGAGGAGAAATGTCATGAAAACAAGAGATCTGTACATGATGAACAGAGGTATCAGGGTATTTCTATTTAGACTCTGGGACATGATTCAGGCAGAAAACAGAGGGAAGGAACGGATAAGCGGGGAAGTATACCGGTATTACTTCACACCAGTGCACAGTGGACAATATCGGTACTACCTCTCTTCGGGAAGAGAACCACAGGAAAAAAGTCTCTTACTGAGAGGGGATGAAACAGGAAGGAGAACGGTTGTGCACTATTCTCGGTGAGAGGGAGCGAAACGGATCATGCTCTTTGGATTGTATTCTGCCAATACAGCAGGACAGTATCATGATGTACTGATCTGGTTCTCTGACAAAAAGAATCACACGTTATTACCTGGATTTTTCATTTTTTTGTCTCTTCCTTAAAAACCGTCCTGTTCCGGTTTTTATTGTTCATGAAAAGATAATCCCGTTTTTTCTGACAGGTTACCTGAAAAAAACGGATAAAAAAGAGGAACAGGGTATCTCTGGTTCCACGATCCGGATTATTCTCTTACCTTCCCGGGTACATTTCCATTTTGTCTTAACAACAATAGTGTATTCAGGTCTTTTGGGGGACTGGCAGTGATACAAAACAGCCAGTCCCTTTGTCAGAGAAGAGAACTATCTGAAAACCTGCAGATTATGAGGAAGAACCGGAATTCTCTGCCAGGGCAAATGCCTCTGCAGCCTCATTCTCTTTTCCGGTTTTTTTTAGTGCAGTTCCCAGCTTCTCGTATACAGCAGGGAGGGAGAGACCACTATCAACTGCCTTTTGGTAGGCATCAGCTGCCTGATTATCATTGCCAAGAGCGGCGTATACATCCCCCAGAGTAAGCCAGCTGATGGCGTCTTTTTGATTTATCTGCAGTGCTGCTGTAAGAGCAGTGATTGCATCCTGGAATTCACCGAGATGGAAAAGAGCTATCCCCTTTCCTGATTGTGCCATGGATGAAGTCGGATCAGCCTTCAGGACTTTTTCATACGCATCAACCGCTGCAGCATACTCCTTTAGCGCAAGCAGTACCTCAGCCTCGCCGAACCAGAGATTCGCATCCTCAGGACTGAGGGCAAGGGCAGTCTCATATACAGCCGATGCATCTTCATACCTGCCCAGAAGTGTGAGTGCCTGTGCTTTATTATAGAGGAGAAGCGTATTTTGTGGAGCCTGTGCAAGAGCATTGTCAAAGACTGCAATTGCTTTTTCTGCTTTCCCGGTAGCAGTCAGCGTCATGCCGTACATTGCAGCAACTGCAGTCTTCTCAGGCAGAAGTTCTGTTGCGGTTGAGAGTGCCTGCAGTCCTTCTTCGGTCTTACCTTCCTGCAGGTACAGTTTTCCTGCCAAAAACCAGATCTCGCCATCATCACTTCGGTATTGCAGATAGGACTGATATGCTGCAAGTGCCTCTGCAGTCATCTTTTTATCCTGATATGCGATACCAAGACCCTTATACGCCGGGTAAAACGCCGTATCCAGTTCGGTTGCACGAAGGAAGGCCTCTATTGCTTCATCAATGGTACCCTCTTCATACCGGGCAAGACCATTCTCATATAAAACCGCCGGATCCGTAGTCGTATCAGCAAGAACCGTTGAACCAGCAACGCACAAAAAGACGAATACGAGATACAGACCGCCTGAAAAGGTGAGACATCTCTGGCTGTTTTTTCGTGGTACTACCTGATTAATAATCTGTTCTTTTCCATCTCTTCTTACAATTTTTTTCTTCATATTTCCTCTATCTCGTGTATCTGAATCGAATTTCAGGAATCAAATCTTTTCCGGTTTGTATGACATGGTTGCAGGTAAAATAATCCCTTTTCCTGTAGAGCGAAAAAATTATCTTTTCATGACAGTAAAACCCTTATTTGTATCTGATTTACCAGCCTTATCCTGAAAAAAGGGAAAAGCCTGCCTCATGCAAACGGATTTGAGAGATCCGGTACATCACGACACTGGCTGTTTGCGGCAAGATCCTCTGCTACCAGGTGATCCCAGGTCTCGCCACCAGGCAGTTCTTCCCGGACTACCTCTACCGGACCGGTGACGGTTAGCTGACCGTACGGGATAAGGGTGTATGAGATATCAGGTTCATCGGTCTCTTCTCCGATGACATCCATCCTGGAGACGTACGTGGTAACAACGTCACCTGCTTCAAACTGCACCGGAGATCTGGTAAAGAGGACGTCAGTCCTGCTGTCACCTGTCTCTTCCCCGTTCTTCTCGTACGGAATGAGTGAGTATACAAGGTCGGTTCCGACAACCTTTGATTTTGAAAGGACATCGATATAAGCGGTAATAATCTCGCCGTTCCGGTCAATGGAGATGACACCATGGTTAAAATTGATACCGGATTTGTCAGAACCCGGGGAGATCGTCCAGAAGATGGCTTCCTCTCCGGAGTTGAGATCCCGGAGTGCATACCCGGTATATGAGGGTTTGCCAGGATCATAATACCCGGTTGCATTGACTACTGCAGGAGCAGACCTGATAAGAACTGACGGTTCTTCAAGGCCAAAGGGCCACCAGCGGGTAGCCACTTTTGTCTCTGCATCCTGTGAGGTGTCAATAACATGATACTTACCGTCGTCAGACTTGGTGATAACAGGGCTGTCAAGGTCTGATGAGATGTACGCAATGTAAGACTTTAAGAAGAGATCCCAGTCATCTGAAAGGTAGACATCTGACGGGAGCGCCTCTAATGCATCGACCCGTATCTTTCGCGGGGAAAAGATAGAGACCCCGTGTGATCCCGGCCGCGATCCATCGTTTCTGGCATAGACGATGAAGTTGTTGATCGCCTGCTGCAGAGCCCGGGACTCCGGGCTTGCCGATGCGACGTTATCATTGATATTCTCTGCAAGTCCGATAAGATCAATAGTGACCTCGACATCAGCTTCAGGGTGGTATCCAAACCGCTGGGAGTCCCTTACCGACTCGCCGATCGCAACATACCCTTCTTCAGGGATCAGCGGGGTTAGTTCTGTTGCAAAGTTGTCTAATGCAGAGAGCACGTTCCCGAGCTTTGAGATATCCAAGAGTGAGAGTGTCTTTTTCATCGGTTCATGGTTCGGGTTGTCGATGTATGAGTCTATGATGTTCTTTCCAAGCACTGTTATCCCGATACCCGGGGTCCGGGCCAGGCTAGTGACAGCCGGGGTATAATCCCAGCCGTGGCCGGGTTCGACTTCTTCTGAAATGAGAATATAATCTGCAGTTCCGTTGACAGCCCGGGCAACCTCAAGGCTCCCCATGAGACAGGCGTCCATCCCGATAAGGTCAAAGTCGGTTCTCCCGCTCATGAGCCCCTGCCTGAGTTCTTTGAGTGTCAGGGGATCCATCGCATAATTCTCGTCAAAACAGACCCCGTAATATGAACCCCCGTGATCCCAGAAGATGAGGATCTTCCGGTAGTCAGGGTAGGTGTCCCGGATATATGCAATAAAAGTCTCAAGTGCTTCGCGGGATCCCATATTCATATCAGGGTAGGACTCCTGTGCCAGCCCTTCGTTGCCGACGATGCCATCTGCCATATCTGCATTGAGATCAGTGATGGTTGCAATCTTCATCCCTTCCCAGCCATCCTTATCTGAACCTCCGTATGCGACAACAAGTGAGAATTTAGCCGGGTCGGCATTCCTGTAGCCTTCGATCATCTCATTGATGTCATTGGTTGCTGATCCAAATCCTGACTCAAGATCGCTTCCGACCATGTAGACAGCAAGGAGGGTTGCAGAACCGCCCGTCTCTGCCAGAGCAAGCGGGGATAGAACGAGGACCAGGAGTACCCCAAAAATAAATAGTATTACGGTTTTCATGATCTCCCTGTCAATATACACCATATAAATTTAATGAGTGATAATCGTATTGTTTTATTAAGGATAATAAAAAGATAAGGAGGTTGAAGTGGTATTCCATTTAAAATAATGTCAGGCATAATAATCCCGGCATCGCTCGGCCAGGTAGTCAGAGAGATTATACCGGGATATTCCCTCATCAAATGCCGCAGCAGCAAGTGTAAAGGCATCATCCGGGAACCTGCCGGTCGAGATGAGCTGTATGAATGAGACCCGTCAAACCAGAGATATCAGTTTGTGCAATAACCGCTTCTCCTGCCTAAAAAACCCGCCTGATACTCCGGCAAGGCTTTCTAATGCCACAAGGTCTGTCTCCACCGGATTATCGGCAGCCTCGTTGTCAAGGTAGCCCTCCATCTCGTTGTACCGGAGGTATCGTCTGCATGAAAGAGGGGGCATTATAATTCTCTTCGAGAGCCGCCCGGCTGGTCTGGATGAACCTGATGATGGTTGCAACCCGGGCGGTCAGCTGACCGGCACCAGTATCAGGCTCTGGTGCGTCGGGATCGAGGTTCTCTGAGAGGAGTGCCTCCATGACGACAAGATAGTTCTTTATATGGTCTTCCTTGTACTGCACGAGCCGTTCTTCTTCTGAGTACCCTGCCGGGCATGGCCAGCTGGCGACAAGGTTATCACTCTTATCACTGAGCAGCGAAAGCGATCACTAAAACAAGACCTTGATGATATTGACGCGAATAGCCATTTCATCTCGTGGGATGAGAAAAACCGATCTGGTTCTCTTTCTCATCACTCTTCCCTATCGTGATCTGAATAATTTGTTTGCGCCTTTACCGCGTAGAATCTTCTGCCTATTGAGGGTTATTTAAGAAAGGGAGTTAATTCAGTGTTTTTTATGTAAAGGTAGCTGAATAAGATATCGCACATTGTTGGCTCAAAACCACATGTATATCCCCTGGAAAAAGTATTAGTTATTACATTCTCATATGCAACCTCTGCGACTACCCACCGGCATTCAGTCATTTGTGAAGATCAGGACACAAGGATATGCATATGTAGACAAAACTCCGTTCATTTCAGCGTTAGTAAAAAACGGATCTTATTACTTCCTGTCTCGTCCCCGCCGGTTTGGAAAATCTCTCTTTGTAGATACCCTTGACTGTGCTTTTTCTGGAAAGCGTGAACTTTTCTCCGGGCTTTACCTTGATACCGATGAGGCGGGATGGGATTTTACCCGGATAGAACCGGTTCTGCGTATCGACTTTGCGGGGGGATCACTCCGGAGTGTGTCTGATCTCACCAGCCGCCTTACCCGTATCCTGGATGAATGGGAAAATCAGTATAAGACCGGAAAAACCAGTGGATCACCCGGGGATCGATTACTTTCGCTGATACCTAAAATATCACAGATTACCGGCAGGAAGGTGGTTATCCTCGTGGATGAATATGATAAACCGATTCTAGACACTATCAATCATCCGCTCATTGCAATTGAGATGCGGGATAATCTAAAAGACTTTTATGGGGCGATAAAGCCCCTTGATCCGTATCTCAGTTTTGTCTTTATGACTGGCGTTTCGAAATTCGCGAAGGCAGGAATATTCTCAGATCTCAATAACTTAAATGATATCACCATAGACTGTAGATATTCAGCAATCTGTGGCTATACGCAGGTAGATCTAGAAAGGGTATTCTCGGATCGCCTCGATGCTTTTGATACTGATGAAGTAAAGGAGTGGTATAATGGATATTCCTGGACAGGGGATGCCGTGTACAATCCATTTGATATACTCCTGCTATTTGATAAAGGAGTATTTCGTCCATACTGGTTTGAGACCGGAACACCAACATTTCTTATGAAACTCTGGAAGACCCAACCACGGCTGCCAGCAGAGTATGACGGACTCAAAGCCGGCGATGAACTCCTTGGATCATTTGATCCTGAGCATATCAGGATAGAAACCCTTCTCTTCCAGGCTGGCTACCTGACGATTCAGTCTTTTGTCAGTAATCCGGATGAAGGAACCTGGTATACCCTTGGGTTTCCAAACCGCGAAGTCAGGGAGGCATTCTGCCGTCAGATCCTCATCCTGCTCCGGGATGAGAATGAACAGGGCTCTCTGCAAGAGATTCGCAAAGGCATTGAATTGGCTGATACTGACCAGTTACGGGATATCCTGCATGGTTTCTTCGCCTCAATACCTCATGATAATTACCGGAAGAATCAGATCTCTCATTTTGAAGGATTTTATGCCAGTGTCATATACACTTGTTTTGCCAGTCTTGGGTATGAGGTTATCCCTGAAGACACCACGAACAAAGGGCGGATCGATCTGACGGTCAAAACAAAGACCGGGATTTGGATATTTGAATTTAAAGTTCTCGGTATTGACAAAAGCGGTGAAAAAAGCCCGCTTATCCAGATAAAGGACAAAAGATATGCAGAAAAATATCGCTCCGGTACTGTGCCGGTTCATGAGATTGGGATCGTCTTTAATCCTGATACCCGAAATATTGAGAGATGGGAGGTAGGATAAATACCCCTGATGACCCCACATTGTTTATAAAATTTCTTTTACTTGCTCTGTTACACAAGAAGTTTATCAATTTTTCAGTCCTCGCAATCGATGAGGTTGCATCCGATAACAATATCATTATGTTTCCGTTCTTTCTCTTTTAAAATATCAGGAATAGGTATCATAATACTCGTCCCCCTGACAGTTCCTCTCAAAAAAGATCCGCTCATCCCGGGTATTCCTTTCTCTATGGTTAACAATGACCAGACATGCTTTTTTGATTACACCGGTGAAGAAAAGATTAAAACGGGAATCCTGGCAAACCGTACAGCGAGGTAGGGTATTGTATGGTGGAGGGCTTCAGGGTAAAAGACCCTTCGTTGAGAAAATGTAATTATTCAGAGAGGAACAGACAGGAGTTGGAAT
>JAFGOM010000058.1 GCA_016926505.1 Methanospirillaceae archaeon | reverse complement strand
GTGGGAACAGGGGTCGTGGGAACAGGGGTCGTAGGAACAGGGGTCGTAGGAACAGGGGTCGTAGGAACAGGGGTCGTGGGAACAGGAGTCGTAGGAACAGGGGTCGTAGGAACAGGGGTCGTGGGAACAGGGGTCGTAGGAACAGGGGTCGTGGGAACAAGGGTCGTGGGAACAAGGGTCGTGGGAACAAGGGTCGTGGGAACAGGGGTCGTGGGAACAGGAGTCGTGGGAGTTAGTGTTGTCGGTATTGGCTTTACTAACTTAGGAACAGGTCCCGGAGCTACAACTCCGGGTTGTGAAAAGCGGGGAGTAGGTTCACCAGTTACCGGTACTGGTGCACGGAATACGAAATAAGCATCCGCATTATTGGTTTCATCATACTCAGGCACCTCATTACAGGGATCTATTGTTCCCAACACATACCAGTCGGTCGATGAGAGATACCCATTACTTTTAAACCCGGTCAGGTATGTTTTGGTTAACTCATCAGTTGGTGCCATCTCCACCCGCACCCATCCAAGACACTGGTCATCATCACTCACCTCGTTATCAACAGAGAGGTAAAATGCCAGATAACATTCAATCCGCGACGTCAGTTGGGATCCGGTCATGGTATATCCCAGGGAAAGTTCATCATCTGATGATGATGCTTGAGAGATAGTGATCCTGAGATCACTTTGTGGATAATCTTCCAAAAATGACGGGGTAAAATCTGAATCTTCACATTCAAGACAGAGATCTGATACTGCAACGATACATAGGGAAAAAACCAGAATTACAAAAATTACCAGCAAAAACCTTCTCATATCCTCCACCACCTTAATGGGCCAATAGGGGTTTATGTTTTAAAAAGTTTCTTGGAGGTGTTGCACGGAGATCATTGACAAGATATAATGTCTAAAATAAAATACATCTCAACCGAAAGATTTCATTAAACCATTATATGATCTACATCGTCAGAAAATGACTGTATCTCTTTTCTTCCCTGTTGTTGTACCAGAAAAGAGAAGAACTGAATTATTTACTATTTTTCCTGAGTACTGCAATCATTAATGTGCGTTCATTCAGGGAATCATTTGGAACCGGATTAAAGAAGTGATAATTGATTCAAAAACGGAATTATATATCTATGACGGGGTTTGGCGACGAAACTGCCAGAACTCCCAGATTCCTACTACGAAAAGAAGAAAACAGCCACCAAGAAAGAATGCGATCGCAGTTTCATGGGTCAGAAACGATGAAACAATATTTGGCTCCACTACCGGAGATAGGATAACCTCATTTATGAGACTAGGTGTGGCCTCGTGAATAACCTCACTTCCTGCTAGGGTCCAGCCATCTGACAGGCGATCAGGAAAGGCATCAGGAAGCGGAGGAGCATACATCACCTGTTCAATAAAGATATCAGCAAGAACCGGAGTGCATGTCTTATCAGATAATTCCATTGCAGGAGCAGGAGG
This sequence comes from Methanospirillaceae archaeon, assembly GCA_016926505.1. Taxonomy (GTDB): domain Archaea; phylum Halobacteriota; class Methanomicrobia; order Methanomicrobiales; family Methanospirillaceae; genus JAFGOM01. Next base: position 30,358 of record JAFGOM010000058.1, on the reverse strand, counting down.
AATCTTTGAGAATACCGGCACCAGTGCATACAGAATGACAGATGCAATGGCAGTGATACCGAAAAGGGAAGCATATTTTGCAAGGATCATCCGAACATTCGCAGATTTTGGCGAAATTACCAGGAGCTGGGGTTTCTGACGGTATATCTTTACTTCCCTGCCCTTGACACTGTATTTTGTTCTGACAACTTCTAAAAGTCCGGCATCAAGCAGATTCTCAATATGGTACTTGATGGTGCTCATCGGAACACCAAGAGCACCGGCAATATCAGAAGAGGTCATCTCCTGATCACCGATGACCGACAGGATATCGTTTGCCGTCTGACTTGAGATAGCCTTCGCTACCTTCTGGGCCTGCTCTTCCCCCTGTTCGAGGACGATGACGTCATCGTAATCAGCCATGAAGTACGTGATTTATTCTCTCCTTTCCTATTAAAAGTGCTTCCTCTATCTTTGTCAGATCCGATCCGCCACCCTGGGCAAGTGTTGGTTTTCCCCCACCCTTCCCGCTGAGAACAGCACAAACGTCGGTGACAATCGTACCTGCATGCACCTTTACACTCCCGCTTGCACAGACAACCCGGGGAGTCTCCCTGCCTGATATAAGAAGGGCGACACCACCCTTATCAGATATCCCGGTTGCGAGGGAGATGAGTTCAGAAACACCGATATCGACCTGTTTCACCACCACTGCAGTCCCGTTGATATCCTCGGGAACAAGATTTGAGATTTCCATCTCGCTGATGCGTTTTAAAAGGCGTTCAATCTCTTTCTTCTGCTCTTTCCACTCAGAAAAGAACCGGGTTGCGGTATCGGGAAGGACACTCGTCTGAACAGAGAAGGCATTCGCCGTTTCTTCGAGAAGGGTCTCGGTCTGCTGGATATACCGGCATGCTGCCATCCCTGCAGAGAAGATAAGCCGTTCAATCCCGTCCTGTACATGCTCAACCCTGATGATCCGGATCGTACCGATATCACCGGTACGGGAGCAGTGCGTTCCGGCACATGCCTCAATATCCCCGGCAACCTTGACGATACGAATCTCCTTTCCCGGCGGAACACCTCCCTGGTACAGGCAGAACCCATACTGTTTCTCTGCCTGGGCACGATCCTCCCAGGCAATTGAAGTCTCGGTATTCTCCATCACCAGGTTGTTCGCAACACACTCTATCTTGTACAACTCATCTTTCGTAATATGGGTGTAATGCCTGATATCGATCCGGGAGTTCTCTTCACCTTTCTGTGCTCCTGCCTGCCTGATATGGGGTCCTAAAACCTCCTGGCTGGCCCGAAGCAGGATGTGGGTAGCGGTATGATGCTGCATCAGGGAGAACCGCCGTTCCTTGTCAATTGTACCGGAGACCCGATCTCCTTTTTGGAGTACCGGTGCTGAAACGGTATGAAGAACCGTCTCTCCCAGTTTGACGACATGGGCAACCTGAACAGTACGGTTGTCCGGCGTTACCAGAGAACCGGTATCTGCAGGCTGGCCACCTCCTTCCGGGTAAAACAGGGTCTGATCGAGGATAACATACTCATCAAACGCATCAAGAACGGTTGCATGAAACGTAGTATCGCACGGTGAATAATAGTAGAGTTTCTTTGTCGGCCCGCACCGTGCAATACGGGGAAGAATGGCATGGTATGGATCTTCTGCATGCTCCTCCTCGTTTTCAGAGTGCATATCGGCAATCTGAGAGTAGAAATCATCAGGGAAATCAACAACAGCTCCTTCTTCCTGTGCAAGATCCCGCACCATCTCAGGAGCAATACCATGGGAATCATAAAGGGTCACCAGTTCTGTTACCGGGATCTTCTCGCGTTTCTCCCGGTATGATCGTGCCAGTCGTCTGACAGTTCGTGCACCACGTTCCATTGTCTGACGGTACTTCTCGATCTCCCGGTCGACGATCTCATGAACAACAGGTACCTGCTGATCAAAATGAGAAAGGCCGATTATCTGCATTTGTCTCTCGATGAGTTCCCCAAGGATCGGATCCATCTTAAGATCCTCCATCATCCGGAGAGTCCGCCTGAGAACCAGTCTTGCAAGATATCCATCCTTGGTGTTTGAGGGAACAATACAGTCACCAAGCATGTACGCCAGGCACCGGGTATGATCGACGATCGCATAGACACTCTCAACAGGAGCTATTAACTTCTCCAGTTTGTCAACCGGAATACCGATCTGACGGGCTACCTCCTGCCGTAACTCAAATATCTTCTGGCCCGAGATGTCCATGAGACCGGCGAACCGGGCATTCTGGCCAAGAATCGAGATAAAGTCGGGATCCTGTATCCGGTCACCAAGGTCGGCCTCTTCCATGACAGTGGTAACCATCTCAGGAAAAACCGCGTCATAAATTGTCGGAGAGCCTTTAGAAGCCCAGACAAACCGTTCAAGACCATATCCCGTATCAACAACCCTTGTCTCCATGGGATAATACGGGACTCCCCCAAGATCAACCGGTTGTTTTCCGGTCTTCTGCCGGGTAAGGCTCATAAAGACAAGAGTGGCAACCTCGAGACCACCGGTTAGTACTTCTACACTGGGTCCGGCATTCCCCCCGCCGATCCACGGGTGCTCCTTGTAGGTAACTAGGTCCATGTCGGCCCCGATGGTTGCAAGGAACTCGTCACAGAGCTCGACGGTCCTGTCTTTCCAGTAGATCTCGTTATCATCGGTATTGAATGCATGATGGGCCATCATCTCAAATGTCGTTAAGTGTCTGCCTGACCTTCCGACCGAATCGAGATCATTGAGCCTGATACAGGGTTGTGATATGGTTAAGGGATTTGCCGGGGGAGGAACCACCCCGCTCGTCACATACGGCTGAAAATCTGCGATAGAGGCAATTGTCAGGTAGATATCATCACGCCACCGGGCCGCAACCGGGTACCGTTCTATTCGGGCATGGCCTTTCTTCTCAAAGAACGAGAGATATGCCTCCCGCATCTCATCAACTGAATGCTCTACAAAGAGCGGATTTCCGATAAACTGGTACGGTTCACAGGGTGCATCCCCGCAGATATCCCGCGATGGATCCCGGGTCCAGAAGGCGCATTTACACTTTTTACAGATATTCCTGGTGAGTCCTTCTGAATGAAAGTACTCAAGCTGATATTCCTCTTCCATCATGGAGATTCACTGGTTTCTTATACGTATGATGAAACCGGTAATAGTTCTGTGTGTCGGAGTGATCTGACCTGTTCTTTATGGTCTGCCCGAATAAGTTCAGGTGAGTTCGCAGATTGGATATCCACTGATATACTCACCTTCTCATGATTCTCTTGTACACTAACCTGAAACAAAGCAGTCCTCTGATGCATGCAATTTTTATGAGAGAAGAGAGAATGATACTACTTAAATATACAGGATCAGATGAGATAGAAAACATTTTTTAAAAACCACAGTAACAAAGGACTTCTGAACAATGCACAGAACAGGCACTACACGGGTGACTGCAGGCATTTTTATATGCATTCTCATACTCACCGGCATGGTTCCTGTAACTGCACAGACCGGATCTGATTATTCCATCCTGTATCTGAACTCCTATCACCACGGGATGGAATGGGGAGATGCAGTCACCAATGGTGTGATAACCGGGATACATGAAGAGCTTGGGAATAACGGACACCTTTACATCGAGTATTGTGACACCAAGCGCTTTATCAGCCAGAATCACTATGACCAGTTATACCAGCTCATACGAGAAAAATACCAGGATATTCCCCTCGATCTCATTATCGTTTCAGATGATTATGCCCTCTCTTTTGTTTCAGAACACTATGATGACCTTTTTTCTGGAAATCCGGTAATCTTTTGCGGGATAAATTATTTAACCCCTGAACTCATCGCATTCTCCCCGAATGTTACCGGGGTTATCGAGAAGAAATATATCAAAGAGTCCATTGATCTCGCACGCTCACTGAATCCCGAAATTACCGAAGTGTACATCATCAATGACAGGACACAGACCGGCATCTCGAACAAAAAGGCAGTTCTTGACAGCATACCTGCATTCGGGGGAGATCTCTCTTTTCAGTTTCTTGAGGATTATACGATGAGGGAACTGCTTGAGATTGTAGCATCACTTCCGGATCAGGCAATCGTTTTTTTAAATACGTATGCCCGGGATCGTGACGGGAAATATTATGAGACCAATGAGGTGATACGTCTTGTTGCCGAGCATTCCCGGGTTCCGGTTTATTCCTCTTCAGATTATTACCTTGGTGATGGTATTGTCGGAGGAGTAATGGTTCCCGGCTTTGATCAGGGCAGAACTGCAGCCCGCTATGCCGCTCTTGTCATCAACGGAACCGATATTCGTGATATACCTATAAAGACGCCTGAAGGAATAACAAAACTGGACTATAACCAGCTTCTTTTTTACAACCTCCCACAGGAACGGATCCCGGCAGAAAGCCAGGTAATCAACCTTTCCTCATCAGATATCGAGGTACCGGTATTAGCCATGGTATTCTTCTCTGCCCTGATAGCCGTACTCGTCTTTGCCATCATCATTCTTGTGTATGCAAACAACCAGTTAAAGAGTGTCAGAAAAGAGCTGGCCATCCATGAAGAACGTCTCAGAATGGCGATGGAGGCAACAGAAGATGGAATATATGACTGGGACATACAAAAGAACCGGATGTACTACAGTCCCGGCTATCTCCGGATGCTTGGATTCAGCAATAAAGAGATAGCACCTTCCTTTGAGGGGTTTGCCGGTTATATTCACCCTGATGATTATGGCCGGGTGATTACAGCGATAGAGGATTACCTTCACCGGTATCCGGGAGGAAAAGGAACATTTGAGTTCCGTATGCAGAAAAAAGACGGAGAATACATCTGGATTCATTCAAAAGGTGAGATCGTTGCATGGGATGGTGATGAACCGGTACGGATGGTCGGAACTCACCGTGATATTACCAAAAGCCGGCAACATCAGCAGGCTATCATTGAGATGAATAAGAAACTCAATATCCTCTCATCGATAACCCGTCACGATATCCTGAACCAGATGACGGTCATTTACGGGTATTTCGATCTCATCAGGGAATGTGCCTCCGGCGATGCGGAATGTAACCTCTATCTCGACAGATTACAGGGAGCATTTGAAAGGGTTGAACGGCAGATTCTCTTTACCCGTGATTATCAGAACATGGGTGTCGAGGTACCACGATGGCATCGAGTTGAGAATGTAGTCAGGGAAGCAGTTTCAGCCCTTGGTAAGACAGAGATATCCTTTGTAACCGATGTTCGTGATCTCTTCGTCTATGCAGACAGTATGCTTGTTCGGGTATTATACAACCTCTTTGAGAATGCGATCAGGCATGGGGAAGGAGTTGTGAGAATCAATACCCGGTTTGAGATCGATGCAGAGCAGCAATGCTGCCTTCTCATCATAGAGGATGACGGGATTGGGATCCCGGATCCCATGAAAGAGAAGATATTTGAGAAAGGAGTCGGTTCAAACTCAGGATTAGGTCTCTTTCTTGTCAGAAATATCCTTGCCATCACTGAGATCGGGATCATTGAGAACGGAACGTACACGAGCGGTGCACGGTTCGAGATGCGTATTCCCAAAGGGTACTACCGGTTTGGCTCTAAGGAGCAGGAAAATTCCCCTTAATTCCCGTTCTGTGTAGAAAGTCCGTTTTTTTATTCTTTTATCTGAACAGACAGGATGGGAACCTGAAAAAAGATATCGTGCCATTATCAGGATAAATCCTTTATGATGTCTCCAATCTTCTCAAAATTCCTCTGGTACCGGCCGAGGTCTCCTGATGCGAGAGCTGCCGAAGCCTGGTCATACCAGTAGGCAATCTGGTTAAGAGCAGTTGCAGTATCAGCTCCAACCGGGTAACCAGGAATGCCACCGGCAGATGACCCGGATTCTCCCATCCCTGACACGACTTCATCTGAAGATTTTCTGCCAAAGATATCATCCAGAGCTTCTGACAGGGTATTTCTCATCACGACCCGGTCACTGTATACCACAATAACCCGTGTTAACTGAGGGAGCGTCCCCTTCTCTGATGCCTCGAGATAGAGTGGTTCTACATACAAGAGGGACTGTTCAATCGGGATGATGAGAGTGTTTCCCCTGAGAACCGATGAGCCGGACTGAGACCAGAGGGTTATTAACTGGGAGATATCAGGATCCTGGTCTATTCTTGCTTCTACCTGCATCGGTCCGTAGGTCAGCTCCTGTTTTGAGAACTGGTAGACAATCAGATCACCATATGATGGCCTGTCACATCGTGCAGCCATCCACCCGATAAGATTCTCTTTATTTCGCGGGGTAAACGGCAGCATCAGGATAAATTCCTCACGTTCTTCTCCGGGAAGCTTCATGTTGACATAATAAGGAGTAATCTGCTGGCGGGAACCGCGATAGATCTCATCAGGGACTACCCATACATCTTCCCGGTTGTAATATACCCGTGGATCTTCCATGTGATACGTGCCATAGATATATGCCTGAATGCTGAACATGCCCTGAGGATACCTGATATGTGAGACGATATCTTCGGGCATCTCCTCTATTGGCTTAAAGAGGCCGGGGAAGATACTGCGATAGGTGGCAACAATCGGATCATCTTTGTCAGTCACATAATACGTCACATCCCCGTTATATGCATCGATTACCACTTTCACACTGTTCCTGATATAATTCAGTTCACCTCCAAAGGGAGAACGAATCTTTTCTGAGTACGGGAACATTGAGGACGTGGTATATGCATCCATAATAAAGAACAGTCTCCCTTCTGATATGACCAGGTAGGGATCGGGATCATAAACCAGGAATGGTGCGATGGTATCAGCTCTCTCGCGAATATTCTGGTGCAAAAGGATCCTGCTTTCGCTCGTCAGGCTGCCGGATACCAGCAGCTCAATTGATGAGAATGAGAGTGCATATACCAGTTTCTTTAACCCTGACAGGGTTATTCCACCGGTTCCCTCGTAGTTTTGGTAGATATTGTTCTCTCCGGCAGGATAGTCAAACTCCTCGGTCATGGTGTTTGTCACCACATAATCCCGGACTCCTTCCCCGTAATAGATCTGGGGACTTTCTATCGAAAGGTATGGAGAGGCCGGAGGAATATCTTTTACGTAAAAGACAGGAAGACCACCTGATGTCACCTCATCAACCGGGTTCATCACTGCCCCGTACCCGTGGGTATAGACAAGGTGCTGATTAACCCAGGTCTGGGCCTGCAAAGGAAGGCTATACGTATCGAGTTCCCGAGCTGACACCAAAACCTGCTTATACCGGTCATTGAGGGTATACCGATCAACATCAACATCGATAAAGTTATAATACGTCCGGAATAACTGCAGCTGTTCATACGTGGCCTTTAAAGGCCTCCAGTCCCAGAGCCGGATGTTATTGATGGTCGCAGCATTTGAGAGGATATCTCCCCGGGTCAGGTTGTATGATACGCTGAATTCCCTGGCATATATCCGATCAAGATCATAGGCAACAAGCGTACTGTTGATATTAGAGACAAGATACGGTTCTTCGAGATTATACTCATTCGGTTTCACCACAAGTGTCTGAACAACCCCTCCTGCCACACCGAGAATGATAGATAACAACAGGAAGAGTCCGATTCCGTAGATAATAATCTGTGGGCGACGCAACGATCTGTTAACCAGAAACCCAATCCCAATGAGAACGGTAATAACAGAGAGAATCGTTAAAAGTGGCAGGGTCACGGTTACATCGGTATAACCTGCACCAAAAACGGTCTCTCCCCGGGAGAAGAGCAGATTGTACCGTGCCAGCCAGAGAGATGCCCCGATACCCAGGAAGAGAAGAAAGAACAGTACTGATAGTTGGGGCAGCAGTGGTTTAAAAAACCTCGAGAGCGTTGGAAATTCAGGGAGATCGGCATTCTGGCCGGGAATAAACCCCTGGAGCGAAAAGATAAACCCGCTCTTTATCATGGCATACGAAAGCGCTGATATCAGAAGAGAGAAGAGAAGGAGTATGATTATATACCTGACAATCAGGGTGTAAAAGGGTATTGAGAAGAGATAAAAACTAATATCAAGGCCAAAAAGCGGATCTGACAGACCGAAGGGGACCTGATGAAGGAAAGTAAGAACCGTCTCCCAGGATCCGGCCATAAAGGTTCCTGCAAAAAGACCACCACATAAACAGATGAGGAGGGGGATACAGAGATCCAACCGGGTGACCCTTCCTGATACCGATCCTTTTCGTGCCGCCTTGTTGGCACAGACATATGAGAATACAAAGAATAGTATCCCAAAGACCAGTCCCAGGAGAACTGAAGAGATAATGATGGTGTTAAAGACCGAAAGATACCCGACCTCTAAAAACCAGAAGAGATCAGCAAGAAAACCAACAGCGGTACCGGATACGATAAAAAGTATAATGATAATGGCGATGAACAGGTGAAAACGTCTGGATAATGGCATAGATAACCATACATCCTCTTCTCATCAGATATATATTCTTTGGTTTAAATCGGATCGCCTGCTCTCTGACAGAACCCTGATTCAACAGACCCTGATCTTCCGGGTTGTCGCCATGTAAAAAAACCATGCTCCGGCGATAAGAAGCGGCCAGAAGAAGACCCATCCGACAAAGCAGAAGATACCGATGGTTACCAGAAGGGAAATGGCACTGACAACCACACCACCCGGATGCGTATGCAGGAGTACCGTCCCTGCTGCACAGCCCCCGAGGTAGGTAAGAATAAAGGTGGTATTCGGGATGGCCACCAGATCCTGGAGCGAGATGAACGAGAGGGAGAAGAGCAGGAGTTGAATACTACAACAGACGGCTAAGAAGATAAGTCCCCCGGCAGGTGTCCTGTACCGCGTTGAGAGGTGCGATAAAACCCGGGGAGCATATCCGTCACGGGAGAGCGAGTATGCCAGCCGGGCAGCCGCACTGGTATATGCAATCACCGGTGCCGTTGTAATAAAGAGCGTAATACACCCTGCAATGATCATCCCCGACTTTCCATAGGCAAGACTGATAACATGGATGAGTGAGGTCGCAGAGAGGGAATCACCATAGCTGTGTGTACCGATAACCACAAATGCCGTTGCACAATAGATGATGCCGATGATTGCCGAGGAGATGAGTGTTGCCGTAACAACATCACGTCCCGGGTTCTCAAACTCTTCTGACACATGAGATATCGCTTCCCATCCAAGAAAGCACCAGAAAATAAGTGTAACTGCATACCCGACACTCATCCACCCAAAAGGCATAAAAGGGGTAAAGTGTGCAGGATCAATAGAAGGAACACTCCCGATGATGGCGATAAAAAGAATGAGGAGGGTTGCACAGACGACTGCGAGCTGGACCTGACCGGTTATCTTCATTCCGGTATAATTCAGCCCGATGCCGATACTGATGATACACGCCGTGATGATAAGCCTGACAAATTCAGGAAGACCAAAGGCCGCACAGGCATAACCGGCCCCGGTGAGTGCGATAATTGGGATGGCCATAATGGCAGAGAGAAGAAAGAACCATCCGACCAGAGAACCGGCAAGGGGATGAAACGCCCGGGATACAAAATGCGATACCCCGCCTGCATGGGGATGATATACTGATAACAGACCCATGGTAAGTGCCAGTGGTACCGCGAGAAGACTCATGAGTACCCATGCCAGAAGAGAAGCAGGTCCGGCCAGTTCTGCGGTTATTCCCGGCAGGAGAAGGATCCCTGAACCAAGGACCGAACCGATATAGAGCGCAATTATCTGGGATAATCCCATCGATGCTGTTGCAGGTAGTGATGGTTTCATGGTATTTTTCCGTATAATCCGGCCTGAACCGGATTCCGACCTGGTTCCCTGCATTGTTATGCTGGAAGGAAATACCTCTAATGGTGGTGCCTGACCGGGTTTCAATGTTTGGAATGACTGGTTCTTATCCACTGCATCATTCTGTTGAATACGAAAAATACCCGTGGTACGAACTTCTATCTTCTTCCCATGCCAACAGGTATATCCGTTGAACAGATCTGCCGGGAAAAAACCACGAGAGAACAGAAAGATACTTTTTATCATCTCACTTGCTTTCTTTATCTCCCTCATCGGGATCGGGATAGTAGTACCTCTCCTTTCTGTCTTTGCTGACAACATGGGAGCATCCGGGATCTGGATCGGGATGGTCTTCTCAGCGTTTGCATTCTCCCGCACCATCTGTATGCCCTTTTTCGGAGTATTATCAGACAAAACCAGCAAGAAGGTGATAATGACCCTGGGGCTGTCAGGATACAGTATCATCTCCTTAGGCTATCTCCTTGTTGATGATGTACAGGCTCTCATTGTGATACGAATCCTGCATGGTATCTCTTCTGCCATGGTCGCACCGGTAGCCATGGCATATCTTGGAGAGATAGCAGAGGTGGGAAAAGAAGGGGGATACATGGCAAAGTTTCAGGCAACCACGCTCTTCGGGTTTGGTGCCGGTCCTCTCTTTGGCGGACTTATCTATGATCTCTTCGGATTTGACACCGCCTTCCTTGCTCTTTCCGGACTCTCTGCGGTTGCCTGTTTTATCCTCGTATTCTTTCTTCCTGACATACAGATGGAAAGGGTCCCTGATGGGATTGGAAAAACAGTACAACGGGACAGGAAAGGAAGTACATGGCTCTCACTTCTCTCCCACCCGCTGATGGCAGGGATCTGCAGCATATCTCTTGTCATCGAAATGGGGTTTGTATGCATGCTCTCGTTTCTCCCGCTCCATATCGCTGCTGTCAGTACCATCGGAGTAGGAAGTGAATCAGGACTGGTAATATCGACCATGGTCTTTCTGTCAGGGATCTTACAGATGTTTTTTGGTTCTCTTGTATCTGACCGTCATGGGAGTGAGTGGTTTGTCTGTATCGGTTCATTTATCTGCGGGGGATCACTTGCCTGTATCCAGTTCTCTTCCGGTATGACCGGAACCTTTCTTGCGGCAACCGGCATGGCAGTGGGTATGTTTTTTGTGTATCCGGCTGTGAATGCGTTCCTGGTTTTCATCGGGAGAATTTTTGAGATGGGACAGACCATGGGGGCATACAATGCGTTACGCGGTACCGGGGATATTATCGGGCCGGTTCTTGCAGGATGTATCGTTGATACCGCAGGACTTGGGGTTATGTTCTTTGCGATGGGAATCCTTGCTGCTGCAGGAGGGGTTCTGTTTCTCCTGCTTATCATCGGAAACCGGGATGTGATGCAGTCAGGAAGATCCTTATAGAGCGGCTTTCATTTTTCTCATTAGAGGATAACCCGGGGGGTTAAACCCTGATTTGAATCTGTTATGAGAGATCCAGTGAGGTATAATACCATATGTCAGCAAGTTCATACCTCCCGATCGCCCTTGCTATCCGTACCGCTAAGATATGACCACATGGTCCACCCCGGTTGAGAAAATCATCGCAGGTACAGAAATCATCCTCGACCACGTACTCTCCTTTCTCTCCGATAACAACAAAGAAGTCATAAAATCGCATAACCTTCCCGTCATCAATGATTGCAAGAGCCTTTGAGCCACGTGAAGGCCAGCGGGTCTCGATCCGGTGCCTCTGGTACTGACTGAACGGTTCGCCAATGAGAAGTGATTCTATCGGGTCCCGGTTATGGTATGCCATGGTAGCGGATCATCAAGAAACGTCCACCCCATCTTCTCTGCCAGGTGCCGCATTGCAGGAGCTTCTGTCAGATAATGGGTCGATTCAATCAACAGTATCGGAAAATCCAGTGCAACAGAGTGCCGTAACTCGGCAGAAAGGAATGCATCTGCTCCCAGTGAGATAGCCTCACTGATACAGGCAGGATCAAAACAGGATCCCCCCGCGACTGCAAGTCTTCGAACCGGCCTTTCTCTGCCAAATACACGGATATCTCCTTTAAGCCTGTCTGCTATCTCATTGAGGGGCAGACTGCACTCACCAACAAGACCAGTACTCATCCTTGTGATATCTGAGAGAGAGAGCAGATCTGCAAGGATATCGTTCACCCCCCCTTCGGCATTATCGTAATTGGTATGCATCACGTAGATATTTACCGAAGCCTGCAGAACCATACGGAAAAGGTTTGCTCTCTCACCCGTGATAGCAGTAAGCGGATACCAGATAGGAGTATGGTGTACAACAATCATATCTGCACCCATCTTTACCGCTAGGTCTGCCACACGGGGCGTGAGATCAAGGGCTGTACAGACTTTCTGCACTTCAGGTGATCCTTCTATAATAAGACCAATTTTACCGGTATCAAACTCTTCTGCACCCGACGCAGGGGCTATCTTCTCAAGGATCTCAATAATGCTGTCCCGATCCATACCATACCTGTGATCTTATAAAAGAAGAGAATGTGGGTTACGACACCATTATCCATATGATTCGTGCATCCATCCCTATCCGGTATCAGATATCCCGTAATGCAATCAGTTCTGCTTCGCCCTTCTCCGGATATCCGTTGCAGATCCATGATGCTGCCCGAATAAGCCGGGCTATCCTCTGATCCCGGGGATCCTGATCTTTGGAATCTGCGATCTTTTGTGTGACTGATATTACTTCACTGTCTGCTCCGGCCTGGAGCAGGGCGAGGGCATGGGCAAGTTCTAATCCATGCCGTCCGGAATGAATGCCATGGATCGGGTGGGGTTCTGCTTTCCAGTCAGGATGATACCGTCTCTGCCATTCGATGATATTGAGAAGTTCTGTTGCCTGCCGGAACGCAAATGATCCACTGGGGGCATGAGTTATCACAATCGTGAGATCTGCTACTGCTTCCTCGGTCCTGTTCTGAAATGGTGAGAAAAGAAATATCGCATCTTTTATTAACTGTGTCATCCGGTCCGGGTGAATACAACAGAGTTGCGGCGATACACGGTCAGCCATCATGATCCAGAGTTCAAGAAGTGTATCGTCCATATCCCAAGATTTGAGGCCGGACCGCATAATAGTACGGATCAAACAGAAAAAACCAGAAAGACAGAAAGGCATAATTATTGCCATAATCGCAGAACGCGTGGACTTTTGTTCCCACAATGAGTGCATCAGCCCCCCTTGTCCCATACCCGGCGCCAGAACCGACAGACATTTCACGGTGCGCTAACAGTATGGTTCCATGAGAAGAGAGGGTTCACCCTCCTATTTATCGACATACTTCCCATAGGTATGGTATGCATAAATCCATCGACCTTATCAATCAGCGTCTGCAGGATGGGACAGCAAAGATAGTAACTGCTGACCAGATGCCTGCAATTGTTGAGGAGCTTGGTGAAGAAGGTGCACTTGCAGAGGTGGACGTTGTTACAACCGGAACCTTTGGTGCGATGTGTTCATCTGGTGGATTTTTAAATTTCGGTCATGCAGAACCCCCGATAAAGATGGAGCGGATCTGGTTAAACGATGTAGAAGGATATGGCGGTCTCGCTGCCGTGGATACGTACATCGGGGCCACAATGCAGTCAGAAACAAGGGGGGAGAGATATGGTGGAGCCCATGTCATTGAGGACTTTATTAACAAAAGGCCGGTAGAACTCCGTGCACAATCGAAAGGTTCTGATTGTTACCCCCGCAGAAGCATCACGACCGAACTGACCATCGATGACCTCAACCAGGCCATCATGGTAAACCCGCGAAATGCCTACCAGAGATACGATGCAGCAACAAATACCTCAAATACCCTGTTATACACCTACATGGGAACGCTCCTTCCCAATACCGGGAACATCAGTTACTCAGGAGCTGGAACCTTAAATCCGATCTGCAATGATCCGAATTTCCGCCTGATTGGAAGTGGTGTCCCGCTGTTTTTAGGTGGTGCACAGGGGATGGTTGTCGGGGAAGGGACGCAGCACTCATCGAGTAGCGGGTTTGGAACCCTGATGACGACCGGAGATATGAAGGATATGTCATCTGATTTTATACGGGCCGCTATTATGCACCGGTACGGTCCCACGCTCTACGTAGGTATCGGCATTCCGCTTCCGGTGCTCGATATCGATGTCGTACGGGCAACAGCAGTCAGGGACGAGGATATCATGATAAGCATCAGGGATTATGGTGTCCCAAGCAGGAACCGGCCCGCGGTACGGAAAGTAAGTTACGCCGAACTCAAGAGCGGCTCGGTTGAACTGAACGGAGAAGAAATAAGGACTTCATCCCTTTCCAGTTATCGTAACGCTCTTGCTGTTGCACGGAAATTAAAGGACTGGCTGGACCAGGGCCAGATGACACTCTCCCTGCCGACACGATACATCGATACAGCCCGGATATCACGACCGATGCGGGAGACGAAACGGGTAACTCTTGTGAGCGAGATTATGGATACACGGGTTATCATGGTAAAGGAGGATGAGGAGATACAACTTGCTGCAAAAAAACTGCTTAAAGGTGAAGCAAACCACCTTCCGGTGCAGAACAATGAAGGATGTCTGGTAGGTATCGTTACCACCTTTGATATCTCCAAGGCAGTCGTTCATCCGGAACGAAAACTAAAGGTCAAGGATGTGATGACCAGGAATGTGATCACCACCGAAGCAAACGAACCCATTGATATCGCGGCACAGAAACTTGAACACCACCATATCAGTGCCCTGCCGGTGGTGGATGCCAAAGGCTGTTGTATCGCACTGCTGCATGCCAGTGATCTCGGCAGACTGATAACCTCACACGGGGGGAACCAATGAAACTGCTCGTCACCTTTTATGATAAAGGCACAAATCCAATCATCGCAAAAGCGGTCATGGACACCGGTGTTCTGATTAATGTCGAGCGGGCGGTCATCAACTCAAGCGAGGGTGAAGCATTGGTGGATGTTCCTGACGATGCATGCCATATCGTTGGTGAAGCTCTGAAAAGGCTCGGGGCAGATGTCAGGATCGTTGAGAATGGTGTCTCCCGGGATCTGAACCGGTGTGTGAGTTGCGGGGCCTGTATCAGCATCTGTCCCAAAGAAGTATTCTCCTTTGATGATGACTGGATGATTGTAACCGATGAGAAGAAGTGCATTCTGTGCGGCCGCTGTGTTTTGGCCTGTCCGCACCAGGCCCTCACCATCTCCTATTAATCTTTCTTTTATGCAACCACTCCGTTCCCACTTTGAGTTCCGTGATACCTTTGCAACCATCATCGGGGAAGAACAGAGCCACATTACTGCTGCAAAAGAGGCAATGATTTATGCCCGCCAGGAGATCGAGCGATATATCGCACGCGACCCCCTCTTCTGTTCAACGCTCCTGCCCATCCCGGTACAGTCAGAAAGCCCGGTTATTGCTGCCATGAGCAGGGCTGCAGAGCAGGCAGGGACAGGGCCGATGGCTGCGGTAGCCGGGACAATCGCCTGGTGGGGATGCAGGGCCATGATCTCTGCCGGAGCAGTCTATGGCATCATCGATAACGGAGGAGATATTGCCCTTGTATCTGACAGAACCGTAACCATCGGCCTGTATACCGGGGAACAGAATAGAGATTGCACCATTGCCTTTCTCCTTCCGAAAAAAGAACAGATATATGGAGTCTGCACCTCTTCAGCAACCATCGGACACTCGCTCTCTCTCGGTATTGCAGATAGCGTGACTGTCTTTTCACCAGATCCTGCCGTAGCCGACGCATATGCAACGGCACTCTGTAACGAGATCCGCCCGGGCAGTTTCGGGATCATCGCCCCTCTCCCACCGGAAATCGATGGAGTCTATTGTGTCATTGACGACTGGGAGCACTCACAGGGAATTATTCCCCCCCGGGTCCGTGTAACCGTACCGACAGATATAATAACGAGCGGTCTGGTTTTTCATCCGGACGCTTACAAAAAAAAGACCATTTCTAAGGAATAATTCATCAACGGCACCCGATCGGTATCATCAAAACCCTGGTGCCCGGGTCTTTGTTACCGGGATAAGAAAGAGAGGATCCATCGGGAGATATAAACCCCTTTGTTTCCACTGGAGAATCGGGCGTACCGCAGAGAAATATGAAAACATACCAATCCATTCAGGTTCTTTTATCAGATAAAGCGCAGCATCAGACTCCTCTATGAAAAGATTCAGAGAGAGATAAATTATCAGAAATCAGTGTTTTATATCTCGATAAGACGATAATCGCTGGTTCCAAGTCCTCTTTCTTCTCCATAAACAATGATATACCTGCCATCGGTCCTGTTCCATAATCCGGCAAATTTATCTTCACCCGGTGCATGATGGGAATGAAGCAGGGTATGAGAAAAACCCGTCTCGTTGTTGATGAGATCCAGGCTCGCCTGGTCGATTGCAACCGGATCGTACGAGGCAAGGATACCAATATCAGGAACAATCGGAGCGTCACTGTATGAATTACAGTCACAACCCGGGGTAATATCCATTAAAAAGTTCATATACCCTATCTTTCCTTCCTTTCCGAGGACCGCTCCACAGGCATACTCAACCATCCTCTCAAGAAACTGGTGATGATCTCTGCCCCAGTCAAACCCGAGTGCATCGCTTTCGCAGATGTCAAGACAGGCAGCACAACCATAACAGGTATCCCGATCGACCGATGCCTTTCCATCTGCATCCATGCTGATGCACGAAAAGGGACAGGCAGGAATACAGGTCTCACACCCGATACATCTTTCGGCAATAACCCGGGCCTGCATCCCCTGGTGCTGATCTCTCTTTCCCGAGGGAGTTGAACATCCCATGGCAAGGTTCTTGATTGCCCCCCCGAAACCCGAAAGGGCATGTCCCTTAAAATGGGATAATACCACCATACTGGGGGCTGCAACGATATCCCCGGCAATCCGGACACTTTTGAAATGCTTACCGGTGACCGGGACTCTGACCTCATTGTTCCCGGTAAGTCCATCTGCTATGATTACCGGAGCGTGTATCGTTGCATAGGAGAATCCGTTTGAGATAGCGGTATGTAAATGAGAAACGGCATTGTGGCGTTTGTAACGATACATGGTATTGGTATCAGTAAGAAAGGGAAGACCTCCTGCCTCCTGTATCTTTTCGACCATCTGCCTGACAAGGGGAGGTCGCAGGTACCGATCATTCCCCTGCTCACCCATATGAAGTTTGATCGCAGTGAGATCTCCGGGACTGATACAATGGGAAAATCCTGCGGCATCAAAGAGCCTCTGTATCTTTTGCTGGGTGTTCTCTTCACTGTTGGTCAGCCTGAACCGGACAAGGTATACATGAGAAGTCATCGTACATACTGATACCTATACTCAATACAAAAAGATGACTCATGTCCTGTCGTAAGCAGGATGAATTCGAAAGAACATGATTCATCCCGGGTCACTAAGAGCGGAAGATAACTGGCCCGCAGAGATATCAGATCATAGGAGAAATAAAGGTGAAGAAGAATCAGGAGCTATGCAACGCTCTTTATTGTTGTGTTTTCCTGATCTTCGTGGTATTTGTGACAGGGAGTATCCACCCCTCCGACGCACGACAAGATACCGCCAATCAGGATTCGTCTGATATTCTGACGGTTATGATGCCGGGAGAGCCGGGGATGACTGATACAACCGGTGTGATCGGTGAAGGAGAGAACGAATTTACATCACTCCACCATGAAGTCTCTCTCTATCAAAATGCCCTCCTGTTTGATCCTACAAGCGATCTCATGCTCAATAACCTCGGGCTGGCATACAAGCATCTCGGCGAGTACGAAAAGGCAGAAGAGGCATTTATAGAGGCAATATCCCTTAATTCAACCTGTAAAGAGGCCTGGAACAATCTCGGGGATCTCTTCTGTACGACCGGAAGATATCATGATGCTGTGAGCGCCTACAACGAATCATTGCGCATCGACAACACCTTTGCCGGTGCTTATAACGGAAAAGGGTATGCCTTAAAGAACATCGGTGAACTGCAGGAGGCTCTCGATGCATGCACGCGTGCCGTCATGCTGGATTCCACCTATGGGACGGCATGGAAGAACCGCGGGGATATCCTGTTCGCACTGTCGCAATACCGGGAGGCATACCGTTCCTACAAAACCGCTACCCGATATATACCAGATAACTGCCTGCTCTGGAATAATATGGGGCATCTCCTCATGACAATGGGAGATACGAAGGGAGCTATCCAATCGTTCCAGAAGGCTTGCCTGGTCGATCCCCCCTGTCAGCCGGCACAAAAGGCACTTCGATCTCTTCTTTTGGAGACCAATACAATCCCAGGGGATCCGGGAAAACCGGAGAGATAAGGTATAAATTCCCAAGTACCATGATGGATAATACCGATCAGGATCTCGGTCTGCAGTACCCATACGGACTGTTTTTACTCTTCTATTCCCATCCGATCCCCGTTCATCCTGCGGCACGGGTATCGGGAATTCATGAGGAAGACATATGATCACAACCCTGTGCGCACCAGTGCAAGAATACGATATCAGGTGGACTGATATGGAAATCCTGTAAATTTTATTAAAGAGTAAATTGATAGCAGTATCTGCCCCTTTTTCAGGAGACACATAATGAAACGAGAGAGAGAAACAGGGCGTTAAAAGCGCATCCATTATCCCGTGTCATATCACCAAGGTAGATCTCAATTATCCCGGCCTTTTATTCGTATTCATCGCATTTAAATAAAAATTTATTCCATAATTCTGATTTATCGCATGATAATTATCCGGTTAATGGAACCGTCTGGTTCCACCATCCCACCAGAAACCATGCTTAGTTATATATAGGGGAAAACAGACGCATAAGTGCTCAACAAACTCTTATAAAGGGGGGTTTCAGGTATGGGCAGATTACGGTATTTGTGAAATTTATGCATTCAAAACTATTTGTTCTCGTATTGCTTACTGGTACAGGGTTTTTCTGTCTCCCTCCGACAGGAGCCGATATCCTGCCGCCTGCAGTACCTGAGAACCAGATGATCTCGGTATATTCCTATATTGAGACCATCGGCGTGGTTATTGAGAAGAGTTCGTTTACTTCCGAGTCAAGCTCAGCCTACCTTCATAACGGCATTCTCTTTGGCAGTGATGCTGATATCGGCAATGCTGCTTTCGGAGAGAGGGTCGCACAGATCGTGTGGAGAGACAAGACTATCACAAACGGAGGGTACCTGAAGGAAACAAAGACGTTTGGTTATGGTTCAGGCAACCAGGGATCGCAGGGATACAACCTGCAGACCGATAAGATCCTGACCTACGAGAGTATCGACGGCAGTACTCTTGCTGCTTCAGAACGGATATCCATGGAGATCTGTGGTAACTATTCAGATACGGCAGGTTTAACCCGCTGTGTATTTGGATCCGGTAACCGTGCGGTCAATCCGGCATTCTGCAACATTGTCACTGCAGAAAGCAACCTCATCGGGGTGACCAGCATCTCGGCACAGACATCGATGGATGCACGGTTTGCCGCATCAGATGCAGATATTCCAGCGGCCCTGTCATACAAGATTGATGTCTCACCCAACACAGCATCAGGAGCAGAGTACGCCATGGGAACCGTCGAGACCGAGTTTTCTGCACGGATTATGGAAGCAAACGATCGTCTTGATGATAATCACGTATATTATGATCCAGCCCACACCGCAGATCCGTTCGCAAACTACTGGGACGATTCAGCACGAATCACAACCTATAGCGACAGGACAATGGTCTCTGGTGGTATAACCCGGGTTACTAAGGCATTCGCATACCAGTCTGGCATGAGTCTGTAAAAACCCTGGAGGATCTACCCTCTTTTTCTAAAATCGCTTATGTGAATACGGCAAGGTATCTTTACCTGCCGGTTACCAGAGATGGCCATAGGCATCAATTCAGGAAAGGTTGCAGGGTTTTTTTCGTTATTGCAGCATCTCACCACAGAGAGAACAGACCGGGCAGGCGGTACCGGATTGCTTTCCACACCCACACCGGGGACAGGGTGAAGGAAAACCCGTAGACTGCAGAATTTTCTCTCGTAACCCTTCACGAAACCGGTACAGGGAATAGCATGTGGATGGATGATCCCGGGTATAGGACCTGAGCAGATCCGAGACATCATGCCGAAATCCGGTATCGACATACGGACAGGGCACGATACCGGCACGGTTACCATGAATATCTGCATACAAGGCAACCTCATCTGCCGGGATCTCCTGAAACGGACTGATGGGCAACACTTTTTCCCCGGTCATAGTCACCATGCCTGCCAGATCACCCTGTAACACCTGCGTCAGAACAAAAAGAGCGGCATCATCAAGAGTAGTTCCAAGAGCCAGTTTATCTGCCCCGGCATCCCGGGCTGTTTTCTGCAGGAGATGATTGCGGAGCATCCTGCAGTATAAACAGGAGAAACGGTCTCCTTTCCTGGCAACAACCTGATCCATGGTAAAACCGAACTGATCCTTGAATGAGACCAGAACATGCGGGACTCCGATTACCTGAGCGATTCTGCAGGTCTCCACAATATCCCGGTACCCGCTGATCCCTTCATCAATAGTTATTGCTATGATGCTGTTTCCCCTGCGTTCCCGGACAAGGTTGTAGAGAAAGAAGAGAACTGCACTGCTGTTTTTATCCCCTGAAAGAGCAACTGCTATCTTCTCATTCCGTGCAAGCCATTGGTTCTTCCTGACAGTTCGTTTCGCCTTTGTCTCGAAATCAGCGATAAAATGAAATCGACAGAGAGAAAGTCCGGAATATCGCTGGTACAGGAGAGCTGGCCGGCTACACCGGGTGCAAACATCACTCATTGCGTAGTTTAACCTTTATTACCTGTCTACATAAATCCATACAGTATGGAACTCTCGGCAGACCACATTAGATCGCTGCAGCGGTATGATCTCCGCATTTTAAAATCACTTGAGCATCTGATGGAGCGGTACGCCATCGTTCCGGCTGAGGAAATTGCAGCAGATACCCGTCTCTCCCTCCAGGAGGTCACCTACCGGGTTCGCAACCTCATTGATATCGGGATGATCAGATACCAGGCAGTCCCCTATACCGGCTATGCCCTCCTCTTTAACGGGTATGACTCACTCGCCCTGCATACCCTCTCGAAAAAAAACACCGTCGGATCTCTTGGTTGTCGTATCGGAGAGGGAAAGGAATCGGTAGTGTATGAAGCGATGGGCCTTGGAACCCTGGTTCTTAAGTTCCACCGGGTCGGGCAGCGATCGTTTCATACCGTCAGGAAAAACAGGGATATCATCCCTGATATAGGACATTGCCCATGGATATTTGCATCTGCGTTCTCGGCACAGCATGAATATCATGCTCTCCAGGCACTCCACCAACTCATCCCGGTACCGGTTCCTATTGCACAGAACAGAAACTGTGTTGCGATGACCGAGATCCCGGGCACCACTTTAAACCGCTGCACGGTATCTGATCCGGAGATGATGTGGACCCTGATTCTCTCCCATATAAGGACTGCCTATCAGAACGGCTTCATACACGGGGATCTCAGTGAGTATAATGTTATGTACACAGGGACCTCACCGGTCATCATCGACTGGCCGCAGTGGGTAGATCCATCCCATAAAAACGCCTTCGATATTGTAAGCCATGATGTCAATACCATCTCAACTCATTTCAGAAAAAAATATGCCATGGATATCTCCCTTTCAGAGGCACTGGAGACTGTGATTGCGTGAAGGTATGCGCTATCGATATCATTACCGGATCAGTCAGATCAAGAACCCGTGCTCCCCGGTATGCCCTGATAATGAGAGAGGACGATACCATACAAATTGAGGACAGCATATCGAAAACCCGTCTCTTCCGCATGATAGCACGAGAAAAGCCGGATATTCTTGCAGTTGACAGTCTCCAGGAGATAACAACTGCAACCGATGATATCTACGCCTTTCTCGAATCTCTTCCCCCGGACACCAAGCTGGTTGTCGTTACCGGGGGTGAGAAGAAGACCGGACTTACCGAGATAGCACGACAATATAACATCACGTTTAACCGGTTCGATCCCTTTGCAGAGGCCAGGGTAATCGCAGAGGTTGCGATGCTGGGTCATGGTGTTGAGGTCATCGCCTTTGAGAAGGAGACCGAGATTGTCATCACCAGGAACCGGTCCCCGGGAAAGGGAGGCTGGAGCCAGAACCGGTATGCACGAAAGATCCACGGGCATGTGATGGTAAAGTCACGTGAGATCGAAGAATCCCTGAAAAAAAACGGCCTTTCTTTTAAAAAAACCGAGAAGAAAGCCTTCGGAGGCGTTTCCCGTGTTGTCTTACGGGTAAATGCCCCACGCACTGATATCCCGGTTCATACCCACCGGGGTGGAGATGTCCAGGTCAGGATTAGTGGAAAACGACTGGACCGGATACAGTATCGGGAATTATCGGCACGGTTACAGTACCTCATCGTTGGCATTGACCCGGGAACAACAATTGGTATTGCTGCACTTGACCTGGAAGGAAATCTGGTCTTTTTTACCAGTTCGCGCCAGATGGCGATGTCTGATGTCATCGTCACCCTGTATGAACATGGAAAACCCATCATAATCGCTTCTGATGTAACACCCATGCCATATACCGTTGACAAGATACGACGTGCCTTCTCTGCCGTCCCCTACACACCAAGGCAGGATATCAGTGTCGAGAGCAAGTTTGAGATTGCAGGGAGATACGAGTATGCCAACGACCATGAACGGGATGCAATCAGTGCGGCAACCGAGGCATGGAGATACTGGCAGCACAAATGGGCACCGGTCCTCAAAAGGGCACCGGCGGGACTTAATGTAAATGACATCCGTGCAGGGCTTGTAAAAGGACTCTCATTAGAGCAGATCACTGCACAATACCGGAAGAAACCGGTACCGGAAGAAACCCCGGCTCCTTTATATTCACAAGACAGTACTGATGAACGAATACGGGTTCTTGAAGGTACCATAAAACAACTGAGAACACACATCGCAGACCAGGAGCAGGAGATTGCCGGATTTGCAGAGAGAAATGCAGAATTAGAGAAACAGATACAGGAACGTGACACGGTTTTATACCATCAATACCGGCAGGATTCAGAGATAAAGAAACGGGATATCATTATCCAGAACCTGCGCCGGAAACTTAAGCAGGAAGAGAAAAATAACAAGAAACTGTATAAACGGTTAAAAAAGATTCAGGAGATAAAGAAGCAGGAACCTACTGAAGAGACCTGCCGGGTTAAGATCATCCCCTCGCTCTCGCGGGAGGATCTCCGATCCTATGCCGAAAGTTATGGGATCGGCAGTGATGACATCCTCTTTATCAGGTCTTCAAAGACCTGGGGACGGGGAATAGTCCAGGAACTGGCCCTGTATGACATTAAGGGGATCATAATCGGGGACAAGGAGATCGATCTTCTTGATGGGACCCTTGTGGATCTCTTCCTGGAACACGATATCTTCATGGCATCAATCCGGCTTCTCAGACAATCAGGACAGGAATCTGGTTATGTTGATCGCCCTGCATTACAGGACGCTATTCTTGCATGGGAGAGAAGAAAGGATACCTATGAGAAGAAGAAACATGCAGATATGCTTGATTCCCTCTTTGTAGAGTATCAGGCAGAGCGGGAGCGGGAGATACGCCGTCATGGATGACCGTCAGTTATTATCAGGGATTAAACAGCAGATTGGAAGAGAGAACTGTCTTGATGACTGTGCAATCCTGCCCCCTTCACCATATCAGCTGGTGCTTACAACCGATATGCTCCATGAGACAACAGATTTTCCTGTTCCCATGACCGATTACCAGATCGGGTGGATGTCCATGGCTGTTACCATCAGCGATATTGCGGCCATGGGAGCAGAACCACGGTTCCTTATTATGGCTCTTGGTCTTGACAGGGAGGAACGCCTCTCCGGTATTGTAGCCGGTGCAGATGCCTGTGTCCGTGCTCACGGTGCTTCCTACGTAGGAGGGGATATTGACTTTCACTCTGAACTGACGATTGTAACAACCGGTATCGGGTATGCCATCCATCCTCCGGTAACCCGGGGGGGATGCAGGCCTGGCGATTGTATCGGGGTTACCGGGACATTGGGCAGGGCACAGGCCGGCCTTTCAGGATATGATGAGTACTGGAATTCCCTGATTATGCCGATGCCACGGGTCAGGGAAGGGATCTCTCTTGCTGCAGGTAATGCAACTGCGATGATGGATATCAGTGATGGATTGATCCTATCCCTGTACGACCTGCTCGATGCATCAGGATTCGGATCCTCTGTCAGGTCTGTGGATCTTCCGGTTATTCCAGATATCCCCCGCACGATTTCAGAAGAGTACGCCCTTTTTGGGGGGGGTGACTTTGAACTTCTCTTTACCATCAGGGAAAGAGAAGCCATCCCGGAAACGGTCCCATACACCATCATCGGAAAAATTATTCAAAATCCGGAAGTTTTGGTTGACGGCAGGATTGCAAAACGATCCGGATACCTGCACTCGTGGGGATAATAACCGGTATAAAAGGGAGAAAATGTCAGTTATCTGACAATTGAAGGGGCATCGGTATCCTCGTTGAGAAATGCCCGTATCTGATCGACATCCCAGTCCTTGCTTCCCTGGATCCGGTCGATGATATGGGGCCAGAACCGGCACCAGATACGCCATTTGTCGTTGACTGCATCCTCGAGATGGGTCCCTTCCTTCACAAGAGAATAATTCCCGTATGCCTCGTGAATATTTCCCTGTTTTAAAAGGGCTTCTGCAAGATTATATCTGATAACAGAGTAATCAGGATCCAGTCTGAGGGCCTCCTCGTAATCGGCAATCGCACGCTCTGTCTCGTCTATCCCGTAATAGGACTGACCGCGAATTAAGAACGAAACAATCCGTTTTGGATCCTGTTCCAGAGCCGTGGTCAGGGCATCGATCGCGAGCTGATAATTCCCGTTCTGGTAGTATGCCCTTCCCAGGTTCTCCCATATCACCGTAAGGTTGGGATTAAGTGTAACCACGTGCTCGTATGCTGTCTGTGATTCCTCCCAGTTCTCTGCAGCATCTGCTGCAAATCCCTTGTTAATCCAGGCATAGATATCATCCGGGTTATTTATCAGGTGGGAATCATACAGGTGAACTGCCTCCTGTGCCCGCCCTAGTTTGTGCATGGTCGAGACCTTATTCTCCCAGGCCCTGCGATCATAAGGATTTAAGGCAAGTGCCTTATCGAGGGCATCCAGAGATGCATCGTAATTCTCAAGATAAAACTCTGCGGTCCCGAGGATGAACCAGGCCTGTTCATTTTTCGGATTGATATCGGTCGCATGCCTGGCGAGACCCGCTGCTGCTGAGGCAAATGAAGCACCGTAATTTTTGATCAGGGTCTCGGCAGAGTAATAGTTTGCCATCTCGTTGTCTGGATCAATTGCCAGCGCTGCATCAAACGCGTTCAGGGCAGGGACTACCTGGTCATTTCTCATGAAGAGATACCCCATGTTGGTATAGGCGATGCTGTTTTCCGGATCGCGGTGAATCGCTTTCTCGTACGCGATGGTGGCATTATTATCCATCCCCTTGGCAGCATAGGAATACCCGATATTATTCCAGACCTGCGAATTTCTGTCATCGATTGCCACTGCCTCTTCTGATATTGCCAGTGATGCATCGAATTCTTTCTGTGCATTGAGCGCAAAAGCATAGCCAATAAGCATTTGAACATTTTCCGGCTCTGTTTCGTATACCTTCCGGTACTGCTCTATGGCAAGGTCGTATCTGCCGATATTTGAGAGGGACTGCGAGAGATTTAACCGTGCCCCGGTGTCATTGGGAAGGAGTTCGGACACCTTCTGATAGGCTGCTGCAGCTTCCGGTAAGAGCCCGAGAGACTCAAGCACTACTGCAACATCGTTCCAGATATCAGGACGGTTCTCATTTATCGAGAGTGCCCGATCATATGCAAGAATTGCTCTCTCTTTTTCACCTTTCTGTGCCAGGATATCACCCGCAAGATCAAGATAATCAGGATTATCGGGATCGCGTTCGATTACTTCCTCGACAAGCATTGATGCATGTTCGAGGTCTCCCCTTTTTCCAAGCAATTCTGCTTTCTTTAACAGGCCGGAGATCTCTGATGAGTTTATAAGAAGACTGGTATCATATGCAGAGAGGGCATCGCTGTCACTGCCAAGTTCTGCATTAATAGTGCCCATAAAAACCCATGCTGCTGCATTGGTCGGGTCAAGTCTGATTACCTGTTTTATTGCTTCAAGAGCCTCCTCATACCTGCCGGTCTCATTGAGTACACGGGCCATCTCAGTCCAGATGACCGGGTCATCGGGGCGAATTGAGAGCGCAGAATCAAGGACAGGAATGGCTTTATCAGGAGTTCCTGCCTGAACCAGATCCTGGCTCTCCCTGATTAGTTCATCAGGTGTCGTGTCAAGCGTTGCCCTGTTATCGATACAACCTGCAAAAGCGAGAGAGATTACAAGGATAATGGGAGCGATTCGTGATAAACCCATCATAATCATGATACCTGTTTTTCTATAATAAGATGTGAGATACAAGCGGTTCAGGATCTCTTTGAAAAAAAAGGAGAAGACTATCAGAACTGCGTATTATGCGGAACCCGTTTGAATATACGGTAAATACCTGAAACAGAGAGAGTATCGGTAAACCCTGTCTGGGTACTGTTCGTTATCGTTATCGTTCGTGCGTTTAGGGTAGCACTTCCGACAACACCCAGCTGGCCTGATGGCATTGTTACTCCCTTCTGCCTGACCGGGAACCAGAAGGGATCTTCTTCGTACGTCTCTTCAAAGGCTATCGCCTCTTCTGAACCCGGTTCCAGCACCGTGATATAATCATACTCACGTGCGGTACTTGAGAACGAGATATCGGTCAGTTGCCCGCTTCCGGTTGCGTTATAGAGTGCATAGGTGGTCTCGTAATAGATGCCGTCCGAGATCGTTAAGGCGACATCATAGGATCCTGCTTCTTCATAGACATGAACCGGGTTCTTCTCGTTTGAGAACGTCCCGTCTCCGAAATCCCACCGGTAAGACCTCGGGAATCCAAACGAGGCATCAAAGAAGTTGACAAGAAGAGGGGCAGACCCCATGACCCTGTCTGCGGTAAACGCAGCATTCATGGTGGCATAGGTCTCAGTCTCGTAACTGACATGACAGGGATGATCAGGGTATGCCTGTCCGAACTGGATGGGTTTTAGCGTAAAGCCGGCTGCAGGACACCAGGCACAGACGGAGACCAGGATAAGGAATCCAAGCAGTACCCGTGTAAATGTGTTATATTTCATCTCTCCCAAACCTTCAATCCTTACAGAGCAACCCCTGATGTGTACTTAAAGTTCCGGGAATACCGGTATATCTGCCCGCCTGCCGAGGTCACATCACGGTAGGACCGTATTGCAGCAGGATTATCCCAGTAATCGGCATTCCAGCCGGTACTTGCCGGATTATAATACGGCATATTGCCGATTGCCCCGTTTGCTTCCATTATCTCTGCAGTAAAAGTGGTTCTGATAGTTCCAAGGGCTGCAGTCGCATTGCCGGCTGGTTTTATATCCACCATGTACTCGACTGCTGCGGGAACGGTCCCGTCTAAGGCAGCATCCCTGAGCCGCAGCGATGAGATAAACGAGACGCTGGTCATGCTGTCTGCATCCATACTCCCCCGCAGATCAGATGCGAATGCAGGGATTGCATCCTCATCTATCCCAACGGCAGAAACATGGAATAAACCGATTATGAATATGAACGTGCAGATAATTCCCGCAACCTTTCCGGTTACCATCATACACCCCCTTTTTGTCCGGCTCATGATACGAAAGATTTTCAGATATCGATACCTGATTTGACACTATATGATTTACTGAACGCAAACACCTTGCCTGCTGCGTTGGTTGCCTCACGGTAATTGGTGGTGCGTGCGGGCTGGTTCCAGTAATTGGTATTCCAGTCAGAATGTGCAGGATCATAGTAGGTATCAGGATCCATGCCATCAATCAGTGCAGGCCCTTCAATGGTGGATGCAGACATAGCGGTTGATATTCCGGCCTCTGCATATCCAAGTCCGCTAGCATCATCAGGAGAGACGATAATATCATAATTGAGCTCTGCCGGGGCGTTGGAACTGTTGGTGGCCGCTCCACGGAGAGAACCCCTCGTGGTCGAGGCCATGGTGGTAACCCCGTACAGGTCTGATGAGGCACTGTACTCACTCGTAAATGCCGGGAAATATTCACCCATTATCTCGTTTATCAGCGGTGACGCTACAATATCTGCAGCCCTGCTGTAATTGCCTGATACTTCGAGGGATAATGACTCACTGTACCGTAATGTACTCCCTGAACCATCAGATGCATAGGTCTGAACAGTTGCGGTATCCACGTTATATCCCTGTTTATTCACATTCCCGTCATCAAAGGTCTGTGTTTTTGACTGGGAGAGATATCCGCCGTTGGAGAGGGTCTGCTGCTTATAGTTCCAGTGGCTGTCTATCTCTCCTTCTGTGATAAAGCCGCCGCCGTTAAAGAACCGGCTCGTGGTTGTGACGTCCCGTTCCATCTTCTCAATGATCGATCCGATAACCTCGATGTTGGAATGGGCCGGCATCGGCTGAGACGGGGTATACGGAGTTGCCGGGAGGATATCTCCGGTAACTCCCTGAATGCAGATGAGAAGATAC
This sequence comes from Methanospirillaceae archaeon, assembly GCA_016926505.1. Lineage (GTDB taxonomy): Archaea > Halobacteriota > Methanomicrobia > Methanomicrobiales > Methanospirillaceae > JAFGOM01. The sequence goes on along the minus strand of JAFGOM010000058.1, from coordinate 1,781 downwards.
AGCGATATTATGAGAAGTATTTGATATTTCATGCCGTACAACCCGGATTTCATGTGAAAGATTATAAGTATTTGACTGAAACGGGTAAGTAGTTGTTGGTTTGAGGGGTAGAAATTACTAAAAAAAAACGCCCAGATCGGAATTCGAATCCGAGTCGTCGGCGTGACAGGCCGACATGATAGGCCACTACACTATCTGGGCAACAGGATTCTGCAGATGTCCCGCCTCCCGGAATCGAACCGGGGACATCGCGGTAGCTGCGCAGTTACCGAAACGGCAATCCAAACTACAGCCGCGCACTCTACCAGTCTGAGTTAAGGCGGGTTATTGCCTTATTACGTTCGTGCTTCTTGCTTTTATAGGTTTCTTTATTCTGTACTGGTACCGGTTTTGAATACGGATTCGTGTATCTTCCCTGATTCCAGGGTACCATTCCTGAACATTGAAATACCCACATTCCCATACCTGTGATCACCTTTATGGCCAATATTACTTCTTTTCTTGATATTCATGCAAAAGAAACAGATAAACCCGCCCTCATCTATCCCACAAACTATTCGCGGTACAGTTTTGCAGATCTCTTAAAAATGGTCTGCACGATCGGTAACGGCCTTTTACGACGGGGAGTTGCACCCGGTGACCGGGTTGTTATCTTCCTTGACAGTACTCCTGAATATCTCATCAGTTACTTTGCCATCTGGCGTATCGGGGCAGTTGTTGTCCCGACCAACATCGTATACCGGGAAGAGGAACTCCTCTTTGCATTAAAGGACTCAGAGGCGAAAGCTCTTATCTGTGATGCTTCCCATACCCCTGCCATCAGACATCTTCCTGACACTGCACCTCATCTCTCTATCATAATAACGGTCGGAAAGAGAGATGCAGATGCCACTGCACACTGGGATGACCTGCTTGGCGGGGTTGATTATATCTCTCCCCATCACTGCAGTCTTGATACCCTCTGTCAGATCCAGTATACATCAGGAACAACCGGCAGGCCGAAGGGGGCGATGCTTACACACGGGGGGTGGATGGCTGCCCTTGAAGCAGAACGGGAAGCTCTGGATCTCAATTCAGATGATGTATATCTTGGGATCTACCCGATGGGACATGTCGGCCTCTCCTGGGCGATAGCGGCCCTGCGAACGGGTGGGACATATGTCATCATGGAGCGGTTTATCCTTGACCGGTATATCGATCTCATAAAGGAGTATCAGGTCACCCAGGTGGCAGGCATGCCTCCGGTCATCCATGCACTGGTTGAGACAGAACCAGGAACCGAGGATGCTTTCCAGACGGTCAGACGAATCATATCCGGCGGGGGACCGATGCATTCAGTGACCTGGCGCCAGTTTCACGAACGCTTTGGTATCCCTGTCATAAACGCATATGGTCTCTCTGAAACGATCGTTCTGGGATGTGGTACCGTCATCAGACCGGACCACTACAAAACTGCCGACGAGTTCAACAGCGTCGGTACGCCCATCGGGTATGCGGAGGTCCGGGTGGTCGATGAGTTGGATCCACATTGTATCCTGCCACCGGAAAAACCGGGCGAGATTGCTCTCCGGGGCCCGGGAGTCGCACTTGGGTACTGGAAGAGGGAAGAGGAAACCCGTTCCGTGTTTCTTCCTGATGGCTGGTTCCTTACCGGTGACATCGGATATATAGACAGGAACGGGATGCTTGTTATCACCGATCGGAAGAAGGATATGATCATCATGTCAGGATGGAAGATATACCCGACAGAGGTTGAGAACGTGCTTATTGAGCACCCGAAG
>JAFGOM010000057.1 GCA_016926505.1 Methanospirillaceae archaeon | reverse complement strand
GCAGTTTTCGGATCTCCTGACGAGAAAAGAGGTGAGATTCCACAGGCTGCGGTGATTCCCAGACCCGGGGTATCTCTTACCCACGATGAACTTGTTGCATTTGCAAAAGAACGGCTTGCAGGCTATAAGATACCGAGAAAGACATATATCGTAGACGAACTTCCCCGGATGAACGGATGGAAACTGATGAGGCGGGAACTACGGAACCGGTTTGCGTCAGGCAAAGAACCGTAAGGATCATTCTGTGACGCATCCATCAGGGTAATAATCCATATCATCCCCTACATAGAATTCTTCTTTATTATCCCCGTTTTTCCCGGTTTGTCGTGACCAAAACCAATTTTGAGTTTTCAGAGCAGTATGAGAGGAAAGAAACGTTCTCACTGTCTGATAAACCCTCTTCCGGATAACCATCAGGGGATTACAATTCGCAGAGAGACCAGCACGCAAACCAGCGTCTTTTCGTGATTTCGTATTCACCGCTTTCACGCGCATAAAAATGACTGATTCCCGTGAACCCGCCCCACGTTGATGATCATAAAACAAAAGGTATATCTCCTCCAACCAGTGCATTTTTAAGTTTTCACTACACACCAGACCATATGTACCAAAAAATGCTGGTTGCCGTTGACGGCTCAGAGGCGAGTTATCATGCATTGGAAGCGGCATTGAATCTCTCAAAGCAACTCAATGCCGCTGTTGAATCGATTTTTGTCTTTCACCCCCAGTTACACTCCCAGATGATCGAGAAGCATGTCACGGTCACTGATGAGGCTGGAAAGAGCCAGATTATCACCCTTGCCGAGCAGGAGGAGAGAGAGATCCAGAAGAGGATACAAGAGATCGGTAATGATGCAGGAGTAACGATCCCCTATCACCATATTATCGGGAACGTGACCGACGAGATCATCAATGCTGCTAAGAAATGCAATGCAGAACTCATTGTAATCGGCTCCACCGGCAAGGGTGTGGCAGGCAGAATTCTTCTTGGCAGTACCAGTGCTGCGGTGGTTGAGAAGAGTCCTCTTCCGGTGCTTGTTACCCGGAAGTAACTACTTCTGGGATAAAGAGTCCTTTTTCCTAAAAGGGAGTTAATTACATATTTTACAGAATGAGAGGGGGGTTCCCCTGACCCCTTCCCGGTTATTTATTCGGATCAGAGTTCTTTCCTGACAACATCTGCTGCAGTAGTTAACGACTGCAACTTCTGGAACGCGATATCAAAAGAGAGCATTCGCAGGCCACAATCAGGATCAAGCAGGAGCTGCCCGGGAGGTATAATCTCAACAGCCTTCCTGATACGATCGATAACAAGAGATGTATCTTCTATATGCGGATCACTTGAAGAGACACACCCGAACCCAATCCACCGGTCGGCAATATCATTCTTTGAGAGGGTCGTAAGGAGCTCAGGGTTCTCTGTCCCCTCGATATCGATAATCTGAACCGGCATCTTTATAATATCATCGATAAACGGGGCAATATTCCCGCATGCGTGAAGACAGACCGGGACCGTAATTCCGGCAGTCAGTGTTTGTATTGCTTCCCTCCCGATTACGAGATCAGCAACCCCGGTTGAGAAGAGCGGTTCGTCTATCTGGAGCATTGATATCCCAAGCCTCGAAAGAGCCTGTGCCTCGTGCACAAGGGCAGTTGCAATATCAGGAACCAGTTCCCCCTTGTTCCGGTACAGGGGGGTATTAAGCGAGAGGCCGTAGCTGATGGTCGTAGGTCCGGTGACAATACCCTTCACATACGGGTGTTTTGTGAGAGCATACCGGGTATCCTTTATGGAGACAAACCCATCAGGCGGGGATATCTTCCCGATAACCTCGCGGCCACGACATCCGGGAAGATCCCGGGTAAATGCCTCTATCATCTCTCCCCTGACCTGCCCGTCAGAGATGATGGTGATTCCTGCCTCAACCTGGCGGGATATCGCATACCGTGATGCAAATCCCATTCTGTCTCCAAAAATTCCCCTCAATCCTTTCGGTACAACAACCGGGAAACTTCCGACAACCGTTGTCGGAAGGATGATATCAGGGATGAACGATCTCATTTGTATCACATCTGTTATTCAATACGGGAATTGGGAAGTGTTAAGGTTTTCGGAAAAAATTCAGGATTTCAGGGGACTACCCGGTGCCGGTCACGGGGGAAGAGCACCGCCTCACGGACATTTGGAAGTGAGAGCATGGTTGCCACAAGGCGATCAGATCCCAATCCCCATCCTGCATGGGGGGGCATCCCGTACCGGAATGGCTTGAGATAAAACTCGAAATTATCAGGGTTCAGACCCTTCTCTGCTATCTGCCGCACAAGAAGATCATGGTCATGCACCCGCTCTGCTCCTGACGATAGTTCCATTCGTGGATGCATCAGATCAAATGCCTTGCATATCTCAGGTTCGTCCTCATATGGCATGGCATAATACGGTTTTATCGCAGTCGGCCAGTCGGTGATAAAGTAATGAGTGCCCATCTCCTCACCGAGCACCTTCTCTGCCGCAGTCCCGATGTCATCGCCAAACGCAATCGGTTCATCCATCTTTTTCCCTGCTATCTCTATTGCATCCCGGTATGGAATTCTTGGGAACGAATCAGAAGGAACCACAAACGAATCCATTTCAAGGCAGGCCAGTGCATCCGAACAGTGCGTAGAGACCTCCCGGTACACATGCCGTATCATATTCTCAAGGATATCCATAACCCCGGTGTGGTCAGTAAAAGAAACCTCGACATCAATGGAGGTTGCTTCGTTCAGATGTTTCGTGGTATTATGCTCCTCGGCACGAAAGATCGGACCTATCTCATATACCTTCTCAAATCCCGCAGCCATCATCATCTGTTTGTATAACTGAGGACTCTGGTTCAAAAACGCCTCTTTCTCGAAATATGCTATGGGAAAGAGTTCGGTTCCCCCCTCGGTAGCCGCGGCAACGATCTTTGAGGTAGTTATCTCGTAAAACCCGTCATCGTGCAGAAAGTTCCGTACCGCGTGCTGAACCTCGCTTCTTACCTGAAACACCGCAGTGACCCGGGGCCGGCGTGCATCTAAAAACCGGTTATCCAGGCGGGTATCCAGTTCGGCAGGAACTTTCTCTGATACATCCAGAGGGAGCGGAACCTGTGCCTGACTTACAATCAAAAGAACTTTCGGGATAATCTCACGACCCCCCGGGGCCTTGTTTACCGCCTTGACCTCTCCCTGTACATGCACGACCGACTCCCGGGATACCTCCCGGAGTGTCGCAATAATCTCTTCCCCAACCTTCTTCTTCGGGATGGTAACCTGGATAATACCGGTCCGGTCACGGACCAGAAGGAATGCCAGGCCACCAAGATCCCGGATCTCATGAACCCAGCCAATTATCTCTCCGGAAACAGAATCCGGAGTGATGGCACATACAGGAACTCGTGTCATAATCTGTCTATGCATATGACAAGAGCGGGTAAAACGATTTGGGGTACTGAATAGAGGAGGACACCAGTACAGGGATGAGTAAAGGGACGGTGCCTGATGTTACAGGAAAAACCATCTACCCCCCAATCTCACCCAGTTCAAGAATCCGTCTCATCAGATCAGCTGCAATCGTCTCGTTCTTCATGAGCGTATTACACCTGACCGAGCCCGGCACCGTGACCGGATCTGACTCGTCCTGAATAAAGATATCAAGGAAGTCAGAATACATCAGGAATACTCCCCGGGAGTCAGGAATTACCCCGTGGGCAATCATAAGGTCACGTGCCGGCCCGCTCACCGGTTCATCCCCGATAAAAGGACTGATGGCAACAACCCGCTTTTTTGCAAGTGCTTGCCGCACACCTGCACAGGAGAGGATGGGGAGGATACTCGTGACAGGGTTACTCGGCCCGATGACGACCATTTCTGCATCCTGTATAGAAGAGATGACCTCACGAGTCGCGCAAGGCTCTTTATCACTCTCCCTGACAATACCGGTAATTGCACACGTACCCCGGTGTTTCACCCAGTACTCCTGAAAATGCATAATGCCGGTCTCTGTTTGTACCATCGAAGCTACGGGAGTATCACACATCGGGATTATTGTTGCAGAGAGACCGAATACCCCTGATAACATCTTTGTTGCCTCTGTCAGAGAGAGACCGGACCGGAGGTAATCACCACGGATAATCGTTGTTGCACGATCCCGATCTCCGAGGGAGAGGTAGGCATCAGATCCGAGTGATCGGAGCGCTTTATGCGTGACAAACGAGTCTCCTGCAATTCCCCACCAGGTCTCCTTATTCAGGAGACCCGCAAACAGGTACAGCACGGTATCAATATCAGGCGAGAGATGTCCCCCCTGGTACCACATGTCCTCTGCAGTGTTTACAATAACCGTGATAGCGCCATCACCCAGGATCTCTCGTGCCCCTGCCAGTAATTTCGGGGTTCCGGTCCCTCCGGATAGAAAGGTAATCATCCCCTTAGTATTATCAGGGATATCCCAAAAATGGATTCATCAGTAAACCCTTCCTCCCGGATACATGACTATTCCTGATGCGAAAGAGGAGAATATCTGGCGAACCAAAGGGAGACAATACAAGGATTCTTTTCTTTTCAAATATACCAGTGTACAGGAACCCGAGTGAGATGACATCAATCAAAGATCCGGTCCATGGATATATTGATATCCCACAGACTATCCGGCCACTCCTTGAGACACAACTCCTCCAGAGACTCCGGTACATCAGGCAGCTCGGGTTCTCGTACCTGGTCTATCCCGGTGCAAATCACAGCCGGTTTGAACACTCACTCGGCACCATGCATCTTGCATCCCTGATGGGACGCAAGATTGAACTGGACCGCGATGACCAGACCCTTCTTGAGACGGCTGCCCTCCTCCATGACATCGGCCACGGACCCTTCTCCCATGCCATCGAGACACACAGTTGGGAATATCTGGGAAGGGATCATACCAACATCGCAGGAATCATCTCACGACAGGATTTACAGGATACTCTTCTCAGAAACGGAACAGATCCGCAAGAGATGGCAGCACTCATCTCAGGAGACCACCCGCTTGCCGGTATCATCCACGGGGATCTGGATGTAGACCGGATGGACTACCTGCTGCGTGATGCCTATTACACCGGGGTTCCGTACGGGACCGTCGATGCATCCCGTCTCATCAGATCAACGCTTATGGAGGAGAATGCCATATCCCTTGATGAAAGAGGAATCCAGGCAGCAGAATCACTTCTCATCGCCCGGACCCTGATGCGCCCGGCGGTCTATTACCACCATGTCAGCAGGATTGCAGAGAAGATGTTCCAGTACAGCCTTGACCTTCACATCAGTCCGGATCCGGGTATCATCCTGTCTGATATCCTCATGATGGATGACGCCTCCTGTATCCACACTCTGATGAACTCGCCCGAACCCTCAGCACGATCTATCGCAAAGAAACTCTACTACCGGCGTCTGTACAAGCGTGCCCTCTTTGTCTGCAAGGATGATGTGCATATGCCAATCCTGCAGGATTCCTACACGCTCGGGAAAGAACAGAAGATCGCCGGGGACATCGCAGAGACCGCCGGTGTCTCCCCTGAATCGGTCCTCGTGGACATCCCGGAATTTCCCAGCGAGATGATGATGGATGTGCGAATCAAAAATACCCGGGACAGGATACCCATTGAAGAGGTATCACCACTTATTACCACCCTGAATGAGACCAGACAACGCCAGTGGCGTCTCGGGGTTTATTCCCCGGCACAAGACAGGGATGCAGTCGCGGCAGCGGCAAAAGAAGTACTGCACATACGCCCCCATACCCGGCAGGAACGTCTGGTATAGAGAGAGAAGTCTCACAATAGAAATTAGTAACCCGGGATAGCCGTCCCTGGTATCAGCGAAGTATGATAAAAGAAAAATGAGATTTATCCTGACAAACCGGTAAGGAGACCGTTCTCATTCATAAAGAGCCAGTATCCCTGGTACGGTGTAAGGGCCGTGGTATCATTATGGTCTTTAACGATAGTCTGCTGGTAGTTCTGCTCTATCGGATCATAGACAAGGCAGTAGACCCATGCGTTTGCAACTGATGCAAAGGTGGTCTTTGCCGGTGCTGGTTCTAGACCGGTGAATCCTACACTGTTCCAGCCCTTAAAAAGGGTTTTTTCAGGAAGTAACCCATAATTCTGCTCAAAGGTCAGGTACACCCGGTCAGTCTTTGCAGAGTAGATCCAGATAGCATCAAGCGGGACTATCTGACTCTGGGTTGAGAGGGTCGTAAACAACCCTTTCTCAGCGTCGTAACAGTAGATGGAGTGGCCGTCAACATCAACCCCGGAAAAGATTGCTGCAGTGTTATGTCCTTCTGCCAGCCAGCGAGGAGTGGATACACAGTTCCAGCCCGGATACAGGGATATGTAATACTCTGACGGAACCGTTCCTACATGAATGTAATCAGGCTTTATTTCTATGTCACTCTGGCCGTACTGGTTTGATGCGGTCAGGGAGACGGTATAGGTTCCAACATCGGTATAGGTGTGTGTCGGACTCCCGAGCATACCTTCGGTCTGTCCGTCACCGAAATCCCAGTGCCACATTGTCGGGTAACCGGTCGAGAGATCGGTGAAGCTGACCGTAAGCGGTGCATCACCGGAGAGAGGTGTTCCGACAAAATTCGCCATTATCCCGGAAGATCCGGTAAAGGTGAGATCTTTCTGAAGGAGAATAACAAGGTCCCGGGTAACCGGTATCACCTCAGGGATAACCTCAACCTCGTTTGCAATCAGTCCTTCTGACCAGAAGTAGATGGTCTTGCCACCATCCGCCCCGGTAACCGGGACAACCAGCCGGGTATCATACACGCCGGGTCCGCCATACGCTCCCTCGACGGTGGTAGTTATCCTGCCCCTTTCCTGACCGTCAATGAGTGCCGAGATGACGGTTCCCACCGGAGCCGGAGAGTATTCGATGAATGCAGTACCGTAAAACTCATAATCAGTGATTACCGGGTACTGGTTCACGGTCAGATCAAGGTTAAAGATTCCGCCCTTTTCGACGATAAAGGAATTATCTGCCCGCATTCCGTCTACCCAGAAGAGAATGGTTTTGCCGATATCATCTGAGTAGAGCTGCACTTTCAGCCTGGGATCGGTCGATGCAGGCCCGCCATATCTGCCAACTTCGCGGGTGGTATACTCTCCTCTCTGTTCACCGTCAATAGTGGCGGTGATCACGGTTCCTGCAAAGGCAGGAACACCATCGATGGTAACCGATCCGTAAAACTCTGCCGGCTGGATCGGTGCGGTATAGATAAAGGAGAGATCAAGCGGATAGATTCCACCCTGCTCGGTGACAAGAACCGTCTCTTCTGCCTTGAGATTGTCTGAGTAAAATGTGATGGTCTTGCCGAGCATTGCCTGGGTCACCGGCACAATAAGACGCCGGTCATAACCACCGGTACCGTACTGTCCGACGGTTCTGGTCGTGGTGCTTCCAACCTGTGTAGTTCCTACTTTTGCAATGATCTCAGTCCCTGCCGGTGCCGGTTGTCCTTCAATGAGGCAGTTCCCATGGAACTGGTACGGGGGATAGGGGGTCTCCTCGACCAGAGTATAAAGGTAAATATCATTATTATTGACACCACTCCGGTCATCCTGCCAGACAACCCGGTCTACCGATATGGCAGAACAGGTCTGGTCACCATAGCTCGCACAGACGATATTCGTCACGGTACTCTGCAGGTTTATCATGTAGATATCCTTCTTCCCGTGACTGTCTGAACGGGTCCAGGTGATGATGGATTCAGAGATATCAGGCTCGGTATCATCACAGGTATCAAAGGTAACCCTGTTCTCAACAAGGGTGCTGATCTCGGTTGAGTAGATATCGACCTGAGTGTTACGCCAGTCTTCCCAGACGATAATATTCCCGTCAATACGCGGATTTTTCTGGGCAGAAACATCACGGGTTACCTGTGTCTCAACACCGGTCTCGATATTATACAGATAGATATCAGAATTCTCGCTATATTGGGGTGAACAGTGCCGGTAATCTTCCCAGACGATATAGTTACCCGAGATCTCAGGATTTATCTGGCGTCCCGCAGCGGTGCATACCGGATACTCCTTGCTTTGGCCGAGAACATACCGGTAGATATCAGAATCCATCGTGTTGCGGTAATCTTCCCAGACTATCGTACTGCCGGATACGGCAGGATTCCTCTGGTAAAAACCGGTACTGCCGACATGTGCTTCAGCCCGTGTCGTGATATCATACACCCAGACCGAGGCTTTCCCATTTCTGTCATCTTCCCAGACAATGTGGTTACCTGATATATCAGGGTTTATCTGGTTGCCTGGTGCAGATGTCACCTTCTCCTCGAGTTTCCCATCGATGGAGTAGTAAAAGACATCAGCATCCCCATAGACCCATGAGACCCAGGTGATATAATTGCCGTCTATCCGTGGCGTAACGTCGTTCCCCGCCCCCGATGTGATCTGTTCTTCAACTCCTGGTGCCTGGAGGATCATCTCATCAGATACAACAGAAAAAGTGATACCGGCAAGGAGTGCCAGAACCAGGAGGAGTGCCGGATATATCTGCATCATGGTATATCCGGCCTGTAACCTGTTCCTCGGTAAAGAGGGTTGGTTTTTTGTTTTTTTATCCATGCCTACCTCGTTTTTTTATAAGACCTGTCCTTTGACGGTATTGTCAGTTGCCGTAATTCTATACCCCGCTCCCTGCCAGAACTCCTTCTTCATTCATGTAGAGCCAGAATCCCTTTCCTGGTTGCAGAACCGCAGAATACGATTCCGGAACATTCATAATGGTCCTCTCAAAGGTCTGCGTACCGGGATCAAACCCGATAAGATATACCCAGTCATCCTTGACCGAGAGTAATGCATTATAGGCGGTCTGCTGTACAAGACCTGAAATACCGATGGTGTTCCATCCCTTTGATACAGTTTTTGTGGGTGGGATCTGGAGGGCATCCTCTGCAAAGTAGAGGTACACCTGGTTGACAGTGCTTGAGTAGATCCAGACTGCATCGAGTGGTTTTATTGGGCTTTTTGCATTCAGGCTCTTGTATCTGCCGTTCTTTGAGTCATACTGGAAGATACTGTGCCCGGCAACATCGATATTTGAGAAGAGCGAGGCGGTATCGTATCCTTCTGCAAGGGTCTTGGGTGTCGCAATAAAGTTCCAGCCCGGATAGAGTGTCAGGGTTGCAGATGGTGCCTTTGTAGAGACGGTAATATAGTTATTCTTTGTCGCAACCTGGGTTCCGCTCGAGTAGGTCACACTCATAATAACAGTATAGGTTCCTGCCTGCGAGTAGGTATGGGTGGGGTTCCTGTCGTAGGAGTAACTGCCGTCTCCGAATGCCCAGTACCACTTCAGGGGTGATCCTGCTGACCGGTCGGTAAAGGAGACCGAGAGGGGAGCATACCCTGATGTCGGTGTTGCGGTGAAATCGGCCATGGTTGAACTGCCATAGACCGTGAGATCCTGCATGTAGGTACCACCGGTTGAGATGAGAACCTGCTGGGATGCCTGGCGGCCGTTCACGAGGAACGTGATATACCTCCCGGCATCGGCAGACGTAAAGGGTACCTCGAGGTTGTTGCTATATCCTCCCGCAGACCCGTACTGACCGGGAACGGCAACCGTCGTTCTGCCCCGTTCAACACCGTTTACCATCGCCTGGATGACGGTACCAACCGGTGCGACATAGCCGTCAATCGTTACCGTTCCATAGAACTTGTACGAGTTCGTGACTGGTCCGCTTCCAAAAGTGAGATCGAGACAGGAGCTGTACTGCTGACCGACAACAACGTACTGGCTGGCCTGGATACCATTTGCCCAGAAGGTAATGACTTTTCCGACATCGGCATTCGTGACCCCGACCGTTAATACCTGGCCGCTTGCAGAGCCGTAGTAACCGGGGCTTGAAATGGTTATCTGACCCCTGTTTTCGTTATTTATCGTGGCCTGAATGACGGTTCCGACAGGAGCCGGCTGGTTGTTTATCGTTGCTTTTCCATAGAACTGGTAGGAGTATACCGGGCTCTGCCCGATTGTCAGATCAACACGCTGCCGGGACGGGGTTGCGACCGCAACGACCTGGGTGGTCTGAACATTGTTTATCCAGAACGTGATACTCTTTCCATAATCTGCTGAAGAGACCGGTACCTGGAGATACGGACCATATTCACTGCCGTACTGGCCCTGGACCGTTGTCACAATCCTGCCTCTCTCTTTTCCGTCGATAGCAGCAATTATGGTGCTTCCCACGGAAACAGGCTGACCGTTGGAACTTGCAAGACCGTAGAACTCATAGGTCTGTGTCGGGGGAACCGGTGTCCCGAGACTTGTCATATAGATCTGGGAGTTCCCGTTCCGGTTGTCAGACCAGACGATTCTATCTCCGTAGATAGCGGGCTGAACCTGGTTGTAATCATTATCGGTTATCTGGTAGATGGTGGTGGTAGAGAGATCCCGCATGTAGATATCTGAACTTCCATCACGCCAGTCCTCCCAGACGACAGAGGTTCCATACACATCAGGATTAATCTGATCTCCTGAATCAAACGTTATCCTGGCTTCGACATTACTCCTGATGTCCATCGCATAGATATCAGGCTTACCATTCCTGAAATCCTCCCAGACAACCAGGTTCCCGTACATTTTCGGATTAACCTGGTTTGAACCATCAGTGGTCAGTTGTTTCTCGGTATTGGTCTCGAGATCAAAGAGATAGATATCTGCATTCCCGTTCCTCCAGTCCTCCCAGACGAGTTTGGTTCCTGATATGTCAGGATTAATTTGTTTCTGGCCATCGGTACAGACTGCCGCTGCAACGCCGGTTGCAAGGTTTGCAATGTAGATATCAGAACTTCTGCCCCGGTAATCCTCCCAGACAACCAGTGTGCCTGATACTGACGGGTTTCTCTCGTATGCTGTTGATGGCAGCACTTCACCCTTCACACCGGTGCTGATGATATAGGCATAAATGTTTGTGACATACCCGGTATCACCTTCCCAGACGATATAACTGCTGTCAACAGCAGGATTGGTCTGACTTGTTGAACCGGTTGTGATCGGCTGGCCGGAGCCGGATGCAATTGAGTACGCCTCCACGTTACTGTTGCCGGAAGCCCATTTCTCGTATACAACCAGACCTGACGAGATGTCGGGTTTTACATGTTCACCTGCACCATACGTTACCTGGACCTCACTGCCGAGCGTCGATGAGGCCATCACATTCTCTGCCGTGGCAGTTACTACCGAGGCAGCACTGACCGATTCCATTTCGCTCTGAACTGCAAATCCTGAAGATGTTATACCAATGGTTGCCGCAATGTTCTCGGCAGAAACCATCCCCGGTACGGCAATCAGAACAAGAACCAGCAGTAATATAAGATTATTTCCACATTTCATGAAACACCACCCATTCACTTGATCATCCCGATAGATGAGGCAAATGTCATGTTACTGATGATATATGTGTGAAATAAGTAATTACTCTCTTAAAATACTTTCACCGAACAACCAAGGCACAATGTATCCTTCATCTTCAAAATAAGGACTAATCAAAAAATAATCAGGTCATTGAATATATCACTCCTGATAAAAAAGGGTACGGAAATATTGGGAATTCATCTGGTAATCATCTCTTCAAATACTATTCCAACCCCAAATTGCCGGTTTGCACTCATTTTTAAAAAACAGCATATATGCGCCTGAATTAAAAGTTAAAGGCGTATTTGATTATTTTTTAGCATCAGCCAGGTATACTGAATTCTGTTATTTTAACCCTATAAACAAGAAAGAGAATAACTTCTCATCCTTTCATAATAAACTTAGATTCTTCTAAATTTTTATGCAGATCTTTCCATTTCCCCCCGCATCATGATAAGACGAAAGAGAGTACCGGAATCGAGAGCGCATATTATATGTATTCATCGATAATCAGGAGATGTGGTGCCGCACCTCTACTCAAGGATTCCGGCATCCATGAAACGGTACGAAATCTCTCGTCAGATATGTGATAATGTCTCAGGTAAATTCGATTATTGAGAATAAAGACGGATAAGGCCTGAAACGTCGAAAAATGAAGAGGATCTATTGTTTTTTCTGTTCACATACCGGTTTTCTCAAACAGGGTTATCGTACTCTTCTGCAAAAGAAAGGATTGCAATGTCAATTTTTCCCAATAAACCGTTACTGACTTTATTCCATTAGAGCGATAAGAGGACGGACAGATATCTGCCCCTTCCAAAAGCGAAATCCTTCTGATAGTGACCTGATCTCTCTTTGTATCCTCAGATTCAGCATCGTATCTCTGCAGTTGGAAAAGGGAAATTTTGGCAACAGGATGATATTATGAGATAGCATAGTGTAGATACGAGATGTATGACAGATACCGGAATTATTCTTTCTGCAATAATCGGATGCGGTTTTCTTCTTCTCGTCATTACCCTGTTCTGGATGAAAACAGCAGAGATAAAATATACTGACAGGAAATACCGTGAAGGAATTTATTCAGAACTCCTGTCGGCCATTACCATGGTGATGGTTTCAAATGACCCTCCCGGTAAGGTGAAAGCAAACCACATCCTTGCACAGAAGGTACATACCGTCAACCTCATCGCAGGGCAGGGAGTGTTATCAGCATTAAAAACACTTCTGGAATTACAGAATATCCCTGATTCAGAGGAGATAAAACGCAAAAGGGAACATGCGGCCCTCGAGGATCTTGTTTTTTCAATCAGAAAGGAGACAAAACGAGAGCCGGTCGCAGTGAACCGGAAGGAGACGGAATCAATCTTTAAATTCTACATGCCGGTTCATTATACACTCCCTGATACCGATTCCGATTAACTGCATGATACAGAATAAAAATACCATGACCACAAATCCCAGTTATTCCAGAAAAAGAAGGTTTGTCATCGCAGTGACCGGGGCAAGCGGAATAATCTATGCACATCGAATCTTAGAGGTTCTTGCTCCCGTTGCCGAGATCCACCTGATCATATCAGAAACCGCATCCCTTATTGCCAGGGATGAAGGAATTACTCTTAAAAATCCAGAGATAATCACCCATGAGAACCAGAACCTTGCAGCACCGGTCGCAAGCGGCTCCTTTTTGCATGACGGGATGGTCATCATTCCCTGCAGTTGCAAGACACTTGCTGCCGTTACATCAGGAATCAGTAGCACATTAATCACCCGGTCTGCTGATGTCACCCTCAAGGAGCGGCGCCCTTGCATTCTTCTATTACGGGAAAACCCGCTCTCGCGGGTTCACCTGCACAACATGATCGAGGCACATGATGCCGGAGCAACGATTATGATGGCCAACCCGCCTTTTTATCATCACCCACAGACGATTGCCGATCTCATCGATGCGGTGATTGCCCGGGTACTGGATCACCTGGGTGTGGATCACACCCTCTCTACACGATGGAGTGGATTTGATGCGTGAATTTATCGATACGATGCGAAACCTGGGCCTCGTGCAGGATATCGATGACCCGGTATCATCTGAGTACGAGGGACCTCAACTCTCGGCACAGACAACCGATCTCCTTTTTTTTCATAATTTTGGAAGAAACAGGAATCGAGCCGTGATGAATGTAACCACTACCCGGCAGGCACTCGCAACCGCCCTTTCTGTTCCGGTAGATACGATGGTGCCCCGGCTCTCACAGATACCATACACTGGATCTGTCATCGATGAGGGGGATCTTGCTACACACCCTGCCGACCTTGACACCATCCCGATAATGAAGCACTATCATAGCGATGCCGGGCTGTACCTGACCTCTGCTATTGTTTTTTCCCGGTATGGTGAGGTTGAGAATGCTTCGATTCACCGGATGTTACAGCTGGGAAAAGATCGGCTTGTTGCACGACTCGTCGAGGGACGGCACACCCATTCCCTCCTGACAAAAGCTCTGGCCAACAACGAGGAACTTCCGGTCGGGATCACTATCGGGACACATCCCCTGGTTACCTTTGCCTGTTGCAGCAGGGTTCCCGGGAGCATGGAACTTCCCTTTGCAGCATCCCTTCTGGGAGGCGAGATCGGGACAAGGACTCTCTCAAACGGGGTCAGGGTTCCGGACGCCGAGATCGTTTTAGAAGGATATATCGGAAGCGGGATGGAAGACGAAGGGCCTTTCGTTGATATCACCGGAACCTATGACCCGGTCAGAAGGCAGCCGGTGATCCGGCTCACCGGTATGTTTACCAGACCGGATCCCATTTATCATGGAATCCTTCCGGGAGGGGATGAACACAAGATACTCATGGGAACCCCGTACGAACCGCTGATCTACCGGTCAGTCGGCCAGGTCACCGGGGTTACCGATGTCGTGCTCTCAAGAGGAGGATGCGGATACCTTCATGCGATCATTCAGATAGCAAAAAGAACCGATGGTGATGGTAAAAACGCAATTATGGCAGCCTTTGCTGCGCACACGTCGCTAAAGCATGTCGTGGTTGTTGATACCGATATCAACCCATCAGATCCGGTTGATGTTGAGTATGCAATAGCAACCCGGGTCAGGGCTGACAAGGACCTGATGGTGATCCCGGGAGTCAGGGGATCATCACTGGATCCAATGCGCATCAGCGACGGAATGAATGTAAAGATGGGAATCGATGCAACCATGGAGTGCGGACGTGAAAACGAGTGCATTCGTGCCCGCTGGGATTAGCATGAACTTTCCCGGAAACAGAGCAATGAGAAGAATTACGAGAGGGGACCGGGAGTCATGTACCTGACAAAAGAAGAAGAGGCAATCCTCGGCGGAGAGCAGGGGGAGACACGGCAGGAGTTACTGGATATTCTTGTTGCCATCGGAACGGTCTTTGGAGCAGAGAAGATGGTTCCCATCAGGAGTGCCCAGGTATCGGGTGCTTCGTATAAAACCATTGGAGAATGGGGTCTTTGCTGGCTTTCCCATCTGGATGCCACTGCTACCGTGCCCGCGGTCTTAAATCCAATCGGTATGGATCGCACCCGGTACGAGGAGATGGAGATCTCAGCAGATTTTGCAAAAAAGCAACTTGAAGTCATCAATGCCTACAAAAAACTCGGGATAGAACTTGCCTGTACCTGTACTCCGTATTATCTGCACGAGACACGGTTTGGCGACCATCTCGCATGGTCAGAGTCCTCGGCAGTCAGTTATGCCAACTCTGTTATCGGTGCCCGGACCAACCGTGAAGGAGGACCATCTGCCCTTGCTGCTGCAATCATCGGGAAGACACCTGCATATGGTCTCCATTGCACTAAAAACCGTCTCCCGCAGCTCATAATCGAGGTAAAAAATGCACCCGGTACACCGGACCAGGCATGGTATGGTGCTCTCGGATTCCTTGCAGGCAGAATTGCCGGTGCCAAAATTCCTCTCTTTACCAATATCAGGCCGGATGACGACTCACTAAAGGCTCTCGGTGCCGCGATGGCAGCGAGTGGGGCAGTTGCACTCTATCATGTTGCAGGAGTCACACCCGAAGCAGGAAGACCGGGAGATCTGCCTGAGCCAGACGAGAGGCATATTATCGATGCAGGGGAGATATCAGCTCTCTTTGCTGATACAACGGTAGATGCAGTGGCTATCGGATGTCCCCACTGTTCAATCCGGGAACTGGAGAGCCTGGCATCCCTTCTTGAGGGTAAGAGGGTCTTAAAACCTCTGTATATCTTTGCCGCACGGAACCTGATTGAATCAGCAGGGGCACTGACGAGCAGGATCGAAGCAAGCGGAGCTTTTGTTTTTGCTGATACCTGCATGGTCGTCTCACCTGCCATGGAACGGTTCTCTGCAATCATGGTAAACAGCGGGAAAGCCCTTGCCTATATTCCCACGATGTGCGGTGCTGTTGCACGGATCGGAACGACAAAAGAGTGTATTGCAGAGGCATGTAAACGCTGATACCATGCCTGCTGCCAGAAGGAACCAGGGATATCTATACCGGGTGAGCGAAAACAGACAGGATACTCAACACTCTTTCTCTCTTGCAAAAATTTACACTACCCATACAGTATTATGTAATTTCCTTTCCTATACGGTATACAGGGAGGGGCAATTTTTTCGCATACCTCACACGAAATCAGGAAGATGAGATGATACATTCCGTTTCCCTGAATTTACAGAGGAATGACCTTCCGATTGTATCAGGCTGAGTGAAAACCAGATGGATGACGGTACCCTCGATTCCTATTATGATATCCTGCAGATATCCCGTGATGCGACTGAAAAGGAGATCCAGCAGGCGTACCGGCGACTGGCCAAGATACTTCACCCTGATATCTGTCGTGAACCTGATGCAGAGGAACTCTTTAAAGAACTCAATTGTGCGTACTCAGTCCTCTCTGATCCCCAGAAACGATCTCTGTACGATGCCACGCTCCGATCCGGACAGGATTACGAGTCCCGGGTAAAGGAGGATGCATGGGCACGTTCAGGGTATGATGACCGGTACAGGGATCCTGCAACCTGGTTTTACCAGGATCGATCCACGTACAGAAAAACTACCACTCACCATCACTCTTCGGCCGAAAAAGAGCAGGAAAAGAGAAAGGAAAGCGAATTTCACATCCCGCACTGGGGGCAGGTCCTGCTCTTTTTCCTGACCCTCGTCATGGCAATCAGCATCATCACCCAGCTCATCGTTCCCCCGATACTCTCCCAGGTACGTGCAGGTGAAGCAGATACCGCACTTTTGAATGGTGAACAGATGGCCGCTGAGGAAGAGTATCTCCTTGCCATCGAGTATTATACCAGGTACCTGGAGATCATTCCTGATGATCCAGAGGTATGGTACCGCAAAGGTGAGGCCCAGGTGAACAAAGGAGACCGCCTGGTTAGTCTTTTCATGGCTGACGAGGCTCCCCGGTATTACCGGGAAGCAGTAACATCATTTATCCGTGCGTATGAATACTCCGGAGATCTGACGCCCCTGAAACGCGCAGGAGATCTCAGTGTCAGGATACCGGACTGGAACAGGGCAGAAGAGATATTTACCGAGATAACCGGGAGAGATCCCAATGATACCAGTGCACGGAACACCCTGTACCAGATCCAGGCACGAAAAGCAGGGTTAGTCAGGAACGATGACCGGTACCGGTACTGATCGTTTCTTCTCCGGTACATGTGTGTAACCACAGATATATATCCGGATTGTTCGGTTCCTGCTCATTAAAGATACGATAAAACCGGATCGGTATAAATCAATAGATCACATTAACCTCTTTTTTCAATTCACGCCCATTTTAAAAAATCCGGTTCTGACATGAGAAGATACAGCTGGTATTTGGCTCAGGAAAGACAATGAATCAGTAGAGATCGGTACCGGGTTTTTCATCCCGTAAAAAAAGAGAGGATCTCTTTTTTGATCCAACAGGAGTTATTCATGGAACTGTCACCACGGATGGAAGCCTACTATAACCGGCTCAACACCGGCCTCGCTGCTGCAATGAGCGTTGCGAAAGAGGCACGAATGGTCGGAATTGATCCAAGGACCACTGTGGAGATACCCATCGCAAACGACCTTGCCGACCGGGTGGAGGCCCAGGTAGGGATAGCAGGTGTGGCAGCAAAGATCCGTGAGCTCGAGAAGGAGATGTCACGGGAAGAGGCAGCGTTACGGATAGGTGATTACTTTGCGAGAGGGGAGTTTGGGGAGACCGCTCCTGAAGAGATACTGGATCATGCCATCCGGACATCGATGGCACTTTTAACAGAAGGTGTCGTTTCTGCCCCGATTGAAGGGATCGCAAAGGTTGCACTTGCAAAAAATGATGACGGAAGCAATTATCTCAAGATCTATTACGCCGGCCCCATCAGGAGTGCCGGAGGGACTGCCCAGGCATTATCGGTTCTTGTCGGAGACTATGTACGCCGCCTGCTCAATATTAACCGGTATATCCCCCGGGAAGAGGAGATCGAGCGATATATCGAGGAGATCCGCCAGTATAACTCGATCTTAAGTCTCCAGTACATGCCCTCAAAAGAGGAGATACGGCTCATCATCACCAACTGCCCGGTCTGTATCGACGGGGAACCAACCGAGAAGGAGGAGGTCTCCGGGTACCGGAACCTACAACGAGTAGAGACGAATGTTGTCAGGGGTGGAATGGCTCTTGTCATCGCCGAGGGTCTCGCATTAAAGGCTCCGAAAGTCCAGAAAAACGTCAAAAAGATGAAAATGGACGGATGGGACTGGCTCGAAGAGATCATCCATGCAACTGCCGGGGGTGGTGACGAGGACCATCATGGCGGAATTAAACCAAAAGACAAGTACTTACGGGATCTCATCGGAGGACGGCCGGTATTCTCATACCCGATGCGTCCCGGTGGATTCAGGCTTCGATACGGCCGGTGCAGGAATACCGGTCTTGCAGCAGGGGGTCTCAATCCGGCAACCCTGCATATTCTCGGGGATTACCTTGCTGTTGGTACACAACTGAAAGTTGAGAGACCGGGAAAGGCAGCCGGTGTTGCCCCGGTAGACAGTATCGAGGGGCCGACAGTACGGCTGAAAAATGGTGATGTCGTGCGGGTGCATACTGCAGAAGAAGCACGCAAAATCACAGGGAATATCGAATATATTATTGATGTCGGCGAGATACTCATCAGTTACGGTGAGTTCATGGAGAACAATCATCCCCTCGTTCCACCGGCCTACTGCGAGGATTGGTGGTTGCTTGAGGGAGGGAGAAGTCATCCAAAAGATGAAGAAGAGGCCATTTCATTTGCAGATGAAGGAGCCTACCTGCACCCTGACTATACCCTTCTCTTTGATGACCTGAGTGTTTCGCAGATACAGGAGCTTGCAACCTGCATCAGCACCACGGGATCGGTACAGGATGATGTTCTTGTGATACCGGCAGAGCCCCGTATGAAAGAGATCCTTGAGATACTACTCCTGCCCCACCAGGTCCGGCATGAACAATACCATATTCCAACATGGCGGATCCTGGTACTGTGCCTCGGTCTTTTGGAGGATCTGACCCTTTCGGATGCATGGAACCGGGATCTTCCCAACGATCCTCTTTTACTCGTGATGCACCTCTCCGGATGGAAGATACGTTCAAAAGCAGGAACCAGGATTGGCGGACGGATGGGTAGACCGGGTAAATCAAAACCAAGAGAGATGAAACCGGCACCCCATGTTCTCTTTCCGGTAGGGGAGTATGGAGGATCCCGCAGATCCCTGCAGGAAGCGGTGAAGTATACCTCCCCTAAAAATTCGGAAAAGGGAGAATATAACCAGACACTGGGGGGATTTCACGTGAATAAGGGATTGGTTCCGCTTACCATGGGGGTACGGGCATGTTCCAATTGTACCACCGAGTCCTATCAGAATACCTGCAGCAGGTGTGGTACCCCTACCGAACCGGTCTTTTACTGTCCGAAGTGCAACCGGATAGAGACCGGAGATCTCTGCAGATCCTGTAAAACCCCTCCGGTTTGTTCCCGTGAATACGAGGTGGATCTGAAAACGGAACTTGCGCAGGCTTTTTTACGACTGAATATCCCGGAAAGTGATGTCCCGCTCATCAAGGGCGTGAAGGGTTTGATATCAAGGGAGAAACCGGTTGAGATCATCGAGAAGGGAATACTGCGATCCCTCTATGAACTCTTTGTTTTTAAGGACGGAACCATCAGGTTTGACATGATTGACATGCCTCTTACCCACTTCCGCCCGGCCGAGGTGGGAGTCTCCAGAAGAAAACTCACTGATATCGGCTATACGCATGACATTTATGGAGAGGAACTTGCTGATGACGATCAGGTACTCGAGTTACCTCCACAGGATATCCTCGTATCAGAAGGATGTGCAGAGTATCTTATCAAAGCAGCCGGGTTCATCGACCGGTTACTCACCGATGTATATCACCTTCCCCCGTTTTATTCAGTTAAAAACCGGGAGGATCTTGTCGGTCATCTGGTCATCGGCCTTGCTCCCCATACCAGTGCAGGTGTGCTTGCACGGGTAGTCGGGTTCTCGAAAGCCAACGTGGGATATGGTCATCCGTTCTTTCATGCTGCAAAACGGAGAAACTGCTTCTGTGCAATGACCGGGATTGAGATCTATTACAATGGGGTATTCGAGACGATCCCTATCCGTGATTTTGTTTTGAGCCAGTTCGACCTCACCCATGCCGGTACCGATGAGTTCGGGACATACTACTCTTCACCGGCTACTCCTGTATACGCCCGCAGCATCGATACTACCGGAACACCTCACGTAAGAAAAGTGACTTCGGTCTCTGTCCATCCTGCTCCCAAAAATGTCATCAGGATACAAACATCCCGGAACAAGGAGATCCATGTCACCCCGGATCATGCCATGCTCGTCTGGGATGTGTCATACCTTCGCAAAATACGGGCTCTTGAACTCTCTGTCGGTGATCCAATCCCGGTATGGGAAGGGGGGGTTGTTCTGTCAGACCGGATTGTTGCAATAGATTACGTACCTGCACCTGATTCCCGGGTATACTGCCTGACGGTTGAGACAGATCACACGGTAGTTGCAGACGGGATCTTCTGCGGGCAGTGTGATGGTGACGAGGACTGCGTCATGCTCCTGTTAGACGGACTCATCAACTTTTCGCGGTCGTTTCTTCCGGAAACACGGGGCGGATCCATGGATGCACCCCTGGTTCTCTCAAGCAGGATCGATCCCGGTGAGATTGACAAGGAGAGTCACAACGTTGATGTATGTGACCATTATCCCCTTGAACTCTACCTGAAATCGTTGGAATATGCTCATCCGCGTGATATTGAGAAACTGATTGATCGCGTGGAAAAAAGGCTTGGTAAGGCAGACCAGGTTGAAGGGTTTTTCTTTACCCATGATACGAGTGATATCTCTGCCGGTCCGCTCGACACCATGTATACCAAGTTAAAGACGATGGTTGAAAAACTTGATAATGAACTGGATCTCGCAGAAAAGATACGGGCGGTCGATGCTGACGACGTTGCAGAACGGGTTCTTCAGACCCACTTTATCAGGGACCTGCAGGGAAACTTAAATGCATTCTCTAAACAGAAGTTCCGGTGTACAAAGTGTAATAAATCCTACCGGCGGATGCCGCTTTCAGGGAAATGTACCTCCTGCAGGAGCAGTATTATCCCGACAGTTCATGCTAAATCGGTCAAAAAATATCTTGAGATGTCACGAAATATCTGTGAGAAGTATGCAGTCTCAGAGTATACACGTCAGCGGGTTGAGGTTATTGATATGAACATCGAGTCTACCTTTGGAGAAGAGAGACAGGAACAACTGGGACTTGCAGACTTTCTCTGACTTTACAATTTTCTTTGTCATTTTTTTTTCAAGGATTGCTCTTTTTTTTAAAAACAAAAATCCGGATACCGGGAGAAAACAGGGCACAGGGAAGAATGCCGGGAATAGAACTCCTCATCTTCCGCAGGTATCTCTTTTAAAAAACCGGTTCCGGTCCCGTCTGCTATACCAGAAGATATCATGTACCGGTAGGACCAATATGGTATCATGACAGACATTGTGCTGAATGCCGGGTTTAAACCTGAGCCGGTCTTTCGAATCTATCTCTTCGCAAGTATCGTCGTATTGTTCATCGTCCTGACAGTCTTTTTCCTTCCGCTGGGATATGCCATCACCGAGGATATGATCGGAGTATACGGAGCCGCTCTCTTCCTATCTGTCTTGTTTCTGCTCTCCTGTATCTGGGTACCGTTCTATTATGCTTCAGTACTCTACATCCTCACCGATAATGAGATGAACTGGGCACGGGGAGTATTGTGGAAACAGACCGGTATCGTGCCGTACAATCGTATCACCAACGTCGATATCGTACAGGGCCCGCTTATGAGAATCTTTCACCTCTCTAACCTGAGAATACAGACCGCCGGATACTCGGGTAACCAGATGGCCGAGATCAGGATACAGGGGATTTTGGAACCAAAACCGCTGCGGGACTGTATCATGAGATTTGTGCATGCCGGATCTCCGGTTGCTGCAACCACCGGGACCGATATGAACCCCCTACAGAAACAGAGCAGGGAGTCTGATGAGATGATCACTGAACTCATCGCAATCCGGACACTTCTCGAAAGGATTGAGAAGAAACTCTGATAAAACCCTTTATTTCCCATTGAATCAATAGGAAGCCCAAAAGAAAAATACGAGAGAAAACAGACTTCTCTTCGCTATTCCCGAAAAAGCACCCCTGTAATAACACAGGTTAGGGAGATATCGCAGACTAACCCGGAAAAGATCCTGTTTGACAGGTAAATTCAGGCCTGTAAACACCAGGCCTTTTCTGTTCTCAATGTTCCCTAATTTCTGAATTTGATAACATTCATATCTCCCGGAACCGTGATACACTGGTATGCAGATCTATCAACTTTTCCTGATTGCCTGCCTGTTCCTTACCCTGTCTGCATCCGGCTGTGCAGCGGCGCAGTCGGGATACAACAATGTGACCATACAAACCGCAGTTCTTACGAATACGACGGTTACCGTTGATCTGGTTGTCAGTAATGATGAACAAAAAGATCACGATCTTCAGTATATTGCCCTTTATCTCTGTGATGAACAGGGGAACACAAAAGATGCAGAATTTGTCAGCTGGACGGTAATTCCGCCACTTTCGCCAGGGAAAAGCACCGGGATTATCTTTGATGCCCCCCTGCCCCCGGGGATGAAACCGGCCCGCTATTATATCTATGCCGTGACACAACCTGCCGGTTCATTTCCCGGACCAAAGCCAGGGATTGTGTATGACGCTAAGCCGGTAACGATCCACGACTATACAAAAAATATTCCCCGGATCCCGGACGGAGAGATGCCTTCTGTCAGACAGGATTTCATTGGGACCGGGTCGGTATCTATCCTCTCTGCAGAGATACCGGATAACAGGAATAATTTCGTCCCGGGAGAAGAGATAACGATTGCCATACATATCACATCTGCCACTGATGCAGACACCATGCCGGTAATTCCCATCCTGGCATGGATCGGAAACTATGCCATGGTTCCTGCTGATACCGGTATCATGGAATCAGGCCATGATATGCCGGTATCTGGTACCCTCACCTACCGGATCCCCGGTTCGCTGATGCCGGGTAAGTATTTCATAACCCTGGTTCCGGGAACCGGTAATCCCGCCCCGGGTCTCCCTCTTACCATGAATCATTCCATCAATCTGTACCAGCCTTTCCAGAGACCCCTGCCAAAATTTTGTGCCGCTGATGCCCTGAATTACGAACTGGTGTCGGTGACGGCCGTTTCATGAATCCTTCCGGGATATACCGGATATTGAGGCTTTCAATTTTTTCGCACCTATAACAAGATATTAGTCCCGGTTTTCCCAATACTGTACTCGCTCTCGTGCAAAAAAAGCCAGAGGTCAGTTATGAAATCGAATAAAAACTCTCTTATTGTCCTTTTACTCTCCGGGTGCATGCTCTTTGGCATAACCGGACTGGTAACCGCATCAGGTGATGAACTCGGGCTGACATTCAACGATGTTTCCCTCAAAAACGACGGGCTCTTCCTCTCCTTTGACTGTACGGTCACAAACACCGGTGAAGAGAACAGTGAATCATGTATCCTTGATTTCTTTGCATCACCGACAATCGATAGCATCGATGAGGCACCATTCCTGGGATGGGTCTTTATTCCCGAGATGGAGAGTGGCGAGAGTTCCACCTACCAGGTCGAACTGAGTCTGCCAGCTGATCTTGCAGAGGGGGAATATTACCCGACTGCACTGATTGCCTGCTATGACATGACACAATCATACCCTGAGAAGATCTCATTAACTCCGGGTAAAGGGGTCAGTTCTTATACCGTATCTGGAACTGAGGATCCCTGTGCCGGTATCGACTATGCGATAACGGCTATTGAGATACCAGAGACCCCCTCCTCGTATGCAGCCCTTGATAATATCGAGATAACCGTTACCTATACCAACAATGGTACTGATGATGACCAGAATGATATCATTTCTATCCATGCATTCATCGGGGATCGGGAACTCGGACCTATCGGATCCTATGTAAAGCCACTGAATAAAGGTGAGATCTCAACCAAGACGCTCATATATCTCGTCCCTGAATTTGTTGACAGTGGCACGTATCCCTTAACCCTCATCATCGATCCCTATGAAGAGGCGGAGATGTGCAACTTCTCTGATGATATTGTTGATACCGGTTATGAGATCGTGTTAGAATAAGAGAGCAGGGATTGTAATGAATCCTCATATCGCTCAATTTTTTTCTTTTCTTCTTGCAGGATGTCTGCTTTTGTTTCTTTCCGGTCCGGTATCTGCCGCCGGCGGAGATCCCGAAATTACCTTTCATGATATCTCAGCGGTCATGGAGAATACGGGACTGTCTCTTGACCTGACCGTGACAAACAAAGGAGAGGGTGAGACTGAGTCCTGCTTCCTTGATCTCTTTGCATCACCGACTGCAGGAACAACGAAAGATGCGATACTTATCGGTTGGACCACTATCCCGGTAATGCAGGGAGGTGAGAGCACTGATTATCGAATCGAGATTAGTATGCCTGACGGTCTTATAGAAGGGGAATATTTTCCGACTGCATCGATTGCCTGCTATGACATGACTGAATCGTATCAAAATAAAGTTTCGTTAAAACCCGGATCCGGGGTAGAAGCGTACCTGGCACAGGGTATCAGTACCGCATGTTCCGGTCCTGATTACCAGATTACCGGGGTTACAGTCCCGGTTACTCCTGCTGCCTACGAGGTTTTCGATACGATATCCCTTACTGTCACAGTTACCAACAGGGGTTTCGATGATACCGGCACTGCTCTCCCTATTCATGCATACCTCGGAGACCGGGAACTCGGACCGCTCAATACCGTTATCAGCCCACTTGCAACCGACGAGGTATCGGTAGAGAAAGTAACCTATCTTATCCCTGAAGACATAAGCAGGGGATCGTACCCGCTGACCCTGTTCATGGATCCATACCGGGAGACCGGGCAGTGCAGAGCACCGGACGACCTTGTCAGGACCGGTACGAGTATCATCATAATTGAGGATACCCCACCGATGATTATCGCAACACCCACACCCTATTCCGGGTTTCCTGCATACCAGAAAAATTCCCACTGTTCCATCTGCGATCATCTCGTTGATTTCTAGGACCGGCGACTGAACTGTCCAGGTGCCGGTTCATTTCTCTTTTTTCCCATGAAATTTCCCCCTGCCGGGAGATATTTATACCCGTTAATATACTCCGGATCTTTGGAAATCAAACAGAGAGAGATACAGGCCAAAAGATAGATACCTGATAGTATCTATAGCTATAAAACTCATCTGAGTACCGGGAATACAAAATCGTTTCTGATAGTATTTTTTGATTCCTGCGGCTCCTTTGTATTCAATGAGGTAACGGGTATTGCGCGAGGGTAGCCAAGTGGTCAAAGGCGTCTGACTCAAGATCAGATCACGAAGGTGTTCGCGGGTTCGACTCCCTCCCCTCGCATTTCAGGCTATTGCACTGGCACATTCCTATATCACTCCGGATCAGGTTTTGGATCCCGGGATCATTCTTACATATCGATTATAGGATATTGAAAAGGCAGATTATTGTTGTATCCCAGATATCCCCGCTCTCCCATCCCGGATTACCCGTTGTAATGATGCTTGTCAAAAGTCTGGCGGAGAAATGTATCCTTCTGATACCTGCTCCCTTTCACCGGCGGTTTTAAGTATCCGGTTTTGGGAGTTACAAGGGCCGGGCAGAAGGGACAGAGGGCTGCATCGAATTCATCTGCTTTGCCTCTGACCGGGCAGTAATAGTTCCCGTCGATGAAGGTAACCTTATCCCCCCCGGGAAACGGCATCCCAACCGGGTGACCGGGTAATTCCTGTACGAACATGCAGAACCCTGAAAGGAGATATTTTAAGAACCGTAACCTGACCTTTTCAATCGGGCCGGTTGAACACCGGTCTTTTACCATCATCCAGTACGTATCTGCATCCGGAAAAAGAACATCATTCATATGGATAAAGATCCCCTGTTGGTGCATTAGTCTGATGGCCTGGTAGGTTCCGTGGAGATGAGCCGTGATGGTTTCGTCCAGTTTTTTCCGGAGTTCCGGGTTGATATCCCTGATAGCTCCACGAAAATTCCAGCGCATCTGCTGGAGATCCTGCGGGGAGAATGAGAAAACAATATCTGCAATCGCCTGCCCAAGCTCGCCACGCTTTTGTATCATTCCCAATTCAGAGCATTTTTGTGCAATTATTTCATGATTCATAGGTAGGTTTTTAGAGAAACATTCTAATAAAGGCCTTGTTGGTATGATGACTAAAAAAAGTCTTGTCGGGGGTATTCTTATGACACTTACCAGATTACTATGGTTGCCTGTTCAATTATCATGCCTTGCATCCCCTCTTGGAATAACATGGGTAAACCGGTTGCATCTCATGACGTGTTCTTCGATCGCACTCCATGGTATATGGCACACGGTATAGAACGGTGTGCCTTACTGGTAATGAGAGATGGATTGTGGTGAGGGCCAGGCACCTGGAAACCCGGTGAAATTTGATAAATGGAAGATTGTTCATGGTAATGGATGAAAGCCAACGGTAACCAAACATCTGACACAACCAACACTACTCTCTCTCTTTGTTTAAATCCTTCCTTATTGATTCGTTAATTGGTATTTTCGCATCATGTCATAATCCGTTTATATCCTAAAAAAGGGGCCGAATTCATCTGAACTGATTCCGGTTACCATACCTGATGAATCAGGTATGAAAGTCAGATATCCAACCAAATCATCAGGATTGGGAAATGAAACATACCAGGTGTTATTTGTCCAGTGGGTGAGATTTCCCGCATACCGGTTCGGACCAAATCCAATTACCATGTTCTCTCCATCCGATCCCTGGTTAATCTGTATGCTTCCATAGAGATCGCTTGAATATTCTCCTTTTATTGCAGAAGGGCTGATTGTTGCCGGAGTTACATCAGATGGCTTTTCCGGATTCTGGATGAGAGAATTCCATCCGGCCTGTGATGCTTTTTCCCTTGCCTGAAGGTCCTCTCCGGTCCTGCCAATGTATCGTTCCAGGAATTCATCCCTGACTGCTTCCGGGAATGCTGTTAACTGCTTATTTGCAATAACTACTATCCCGCTACTCTTTCCCGGAATCAGGACAACAATAGATCTTACACCATCAAGTGCTCCATTCTTTTCGATAATCCTCTCTCCCAGGAAATAATAGGAATCACATCCAAGACCTACCGCTCCGTTCGGATCTCTTATTGGACCTGAAGGTCCTGCAACCAGGCTTGCTGCATGAATTTCATCTACTGTTTTTGGAGTGAGGATCTCTTTTCCATCCAAAGAACCCTTATTCAGCATCATCCGAATCCATTGTGTCATATCTCTTCCGGTGGAAACAACCTGTCCGGCCGCCGGGAGTGATGCTTCTTCAAGAGGAATTACTCCAACCTCTCCATTTGTCACTCCATGACCGGAGAAATGATTGTCGTCATGATATAATGTTTCCATCCGGGTTCCGGACCTCGTCATTCCCAGAGGTTTTATTATCCGTTCATTGGTTAAATCCTCCCAGCTTTGGTCATCTGCCTTTGCAGCTGCTTCTCCTGCAATGAAATAGCCGGCATTTGAATAGAGGTATCGTTCCCGAAATCCGGTTCCAAATTCAAGATATCTCATCCGGTGTAATATTTCATCATTGGAATATCCTATTCTGCCAAGGAGTTCACCATCACGACGAAGCCCGGTCCGGTGAGCGAGAAGATCACGAAGAGTGGTGTGGTTACTGACATAGGTATCTTTTAATGCAAAATCAGGAAGATATTCAATTACCGGGGTATCCCAGTCCAGTTTTCCTTCATCAACAAGAGAACCTATTGCTCCCCCGGTAATATACTTGGTCACAGATGCAATCTGGAACCGGGTATCAGGGTCGACCATTCCTGGTTTTCCAAGCTCCCGGACTCCATACCCTTCCAGGTAAACAACGGTGTCATTTTCCACGATACCGACCACAGCTCCGGGGACTTCATATTCAGACATTTTTTCGATGAAAAATTCTTCAAATCCATCAAGTTTTTCTGAATATCCGGTCAGTTCAGGTTCGGCATGTACAAAAAAAATTAATCCTCCTAACAGAAAAATCACAAAAAGAACAGCAGAATAGAGTATGGAATTATTTTTCATTAATCCCAGTTGTATTTGTCAGGATAATAATTATTCCTTTTTTTAAAAAAAGGGATTATCGACTTACTTCTTCTCGTATTGTATCATGGGAATGCCTATTTTAATCTATAATGCATGCCCATACACATTTTTACAACTTATTTTGTGAGATCTGTACACATTTCTTTAACTTAAGATTAAAAAGTGTAGTTTTAGGAGAGATTATTGTGGAGAGGATCTTATGGTAGAATGATGGCTATTATTCTCTTGTGGCAGGATTTGCCCCTGCAACAGGATCTGCATAAGACAAACCCATTATTTCTGCAAAACGACAATCTCTCTTACCATGGAAAACTCTGAGATCCAGAGGATACTGGTCTTTGTTGAAACCTTCTTCAGACGGTCAGGATCACATGGTCTTGATCACACGCTCCGTGTCACCCGCCTCTGCATAGAGATAGGAAAAGCAGAAGGTGCAGATCTGCAAATCCTCATTCCCGCCGCTCTCTTTCACGATGTTGCCCGTCCGCTGGAAAAGGAAACCGGAATTCCTCACGAACAGGAAGGAGCACGAATTGCAGAGGAATATCTCAGGTCAGATGGTTGCAATGAAGATCGCATCCAGGCAATCGTTCATGCAATACGCTCACATCGTTACAGTACAGGCACAAGACCTGAAACTCTGGAGGCAGAGATCCTCTCTGACGCCGACAAGCTCGATGCCATGGGAGCAGTCGGGATTGCACGGACTTTCATGCAGGCAGGAGAACACGGTGGCGGTATAAAAGATGCCAGTGCTCATATCCATGAAAAACTGCTACACCTCAGAGAAATGATGTACACAGACACCGCAGCAGAGATTGCCACAGAAAGGCATGCACTACTGCAACGGTTTGCCAACGCACTGGAGAATGAAACCACAAGTGCCGGGCATGCTTCTTTGCGGGGGCCTGTTTTTACTTCTTAATAATATAGTATGTGTGATCCCGAACCTTTTTCCCGGCAAGACCGAGCTTTTCCAGTTTCTCAATTCTTCTGATGACTGTGTTTTTTATATCCGGTACATAACCATTAATTGAAAAATTCTCAGAGATATACCTTCAGTCTCCAGAGAAGGTAGAGCGGAATCTCCATAACCTCACCGTATTCGTCTGAATGTCTGGCAATAGTATTGAGACTGGCCCGGACAGCAATACGCGGGCTGTATTTTTTCCTGTACTCCGTAAGGCTTCTCGAACGAGTCCTTCTTGCTGATTTAACCTCAATCGGAACTACATCAATGCCTTCCTGTATAATATAATCAACCTCGGCAGTTCCGCCGGATTTCCAGAAAAACAGTCTATGGAAACCGTTTGCAATAAGTTCTGTCAGCACAAAATTTTTCGTTAAAATCCCCCGCATGTCGGCAGTCAACGAAGAGGAGTCAAAGACGACATCTGCCGGAAATTTGCTCATCCTTCGTAAAAGTCCTACATCCGAGAAATAGAGCTTGAAGTAGGTAATGTCTGTATATGTTGTAACCGGTATGTAGGGCCGTTCAATCTTTTCAACCTTGTAGATGAGCCCTGCAGATACCAGCCATTGAAGGGAATCTTCCAGATCGCGTGCACGCATTCCATGCTTTACATGAGAGAATATGAATTTCTGATTGTCCTTTGCAAGCTGTGCAGGGATTGCATTCCAGATTAGGGTAAGTTTTGGAAATTCAGATACGGACGCATATTTCACAAAATCCTTTTCATAATTGCCGAGAATTTCGCTTTGTATAGTCTCTACAAGCTCAATGTCATGGTTATTTACCCATGAACTGACAACCTCCGGCATACCTCCCGTAATCAGGTATTCACGATATGCTTCTTCCAGTTTGCCGGTAAATGCGGCGGATATCTTTTCATCCTGTGACAAACCATTCAAATACTCGTAAAGAAGTTCTTCATCCTTTGCCAAAAGAAATTCAGAAAAATTAAGAGGATACATCGTAAGCATCTGAACTTTACCAACCGGGAATGAGACATTTTTTCCCATCTGTGCAATCGCGACTCCCAACAGGGAACCAGCGGCAGCTACGTGGAGTTCAGACAGGTTTTCGCAGAAATATTTGAGAGATGTTATCGCACGTGGGCAGATCTGAATTTCGTCTAATATAAGGATGGTTGTTCCGGGCCTGATGGATTTATTCCGGAGAATTCCAAGGTCTTTGATAATTCTTGAAACATTCAGGTCGCCATCGAATATCTGTTGCAGCCGGTCATCATATTCAAAATTGAAATAGGCGATATCTTTGAATTCCGCTTCGCCAAAATGCTTTAATATCCATGTTTTTCCGCACTGGCGAATTCCCTGGATAATCACCGGTTTACGATATCCACTGTCTTTCCATTTGAGTAAAGTATCGTACATGAAGCGTTTCATAAAATGAAATTTGCAACTTTAAGTATATATTATGTGTGTCCATTACACATTTTTACAACTTATTATGTGGATAATGTACACATTTTTCTAATTTAATGTTGGAAGAGGTGTGGTTTTAAAAGATGTCTAAACATCCAGCCTGCCTTTTTTGAAACATTAAATTATTTATCTTACTAATAAGATTTGTAAGATATCGCATGTCAATACTTGAAATAAAAACCGGAACCATTACAGAAAAAGGCCAGATTGTCATTCCAAAATCATTAAGAGAGAGATTTCCCTCCGGAGAAAAAGTT
>JAFGOM010000056.1 GCA_016926505.1 Methanospirillaceae archaeon | reverse complement strand
GATTATTGGAATGCTATTTAATTCTTCAATTTTTTGTGTTGGATTTGTCATCCCTTATATATATTTAGTTCTAAGATATATAGTTATTGTACAATAAAAGTCCAATTAGTTCCTAAAAGTGTGCGAACGGGGAGATGAAACATCATTTGATTAAATATACAATTGAGAGAGAAAAGAATACTTTAAAAATCGTGTGGATGCTATAAAAGATTACATCCTTGTTAATCTGTGAGTTTTACGATATCGTTCGACTTCCTCTTTAGTCAGGATTTTCCCATATTTTTCTTCTAAATCATTCCGCATAATCTTGACTAATACTTCGTCACTAGGAGTTCTCTTAACCTTAACCCCTGTTCGCTTTGTTGCTCCTGGGGGGGATGCAAATCGATATTTATCTCGTCTCATGTTATTCGATGAATATTACTTCAATATAATGAACAAGTTTCTCTGTTCCATCTGAATCAGTGACTACTACTATGTCATCTCCAACAATATAATAATTACATCCTCTTTGTAGTAATATTTCAGATTCAATTCTTCTCGTAAAATCATTCTGATTCCCAATAAATAGTGCTTTGGTTCCTTTCAAGAGATGTGATTTTAAGACAAAATACTCGCCATATTTATCCGGGGTCGAATAACCTAAAGATACTGTATCATCATATGTGACTGCTAAAAACCCAGCGTCGGTGAGTAATGGGGCGTATCCTGTTCTTTCATTCTCCTCTAGAGCGGATTTCACTTGGTCTATATCATGTTTTTTAAGTCCCCGTGTAACTGGATATGCCTGTCTCAGTTCAGACTTTTTAATCACTTCTGATAAAATGCCAGCAGATACTAATGATTCCTCAAAGAGTTCTGGTTTTCCTAAAAACGTTTGATGATCCTTAACCCCTCGCGAGGCAAAATTAATGGGATCTGAATCATCAACCCATGATTTGACAACTTGCTTTTCTTTATCGGTTAAATCTTCTCGAAGATACGGGGGGATATCTCGTGTCTCAAACACTGGGCTCTTATTTACTGTTGATTGAGTAGGAATATCATACTTCGGGTTCCTCTTGACCGTGATCGTATCCCCGTCCCTGGTGACTATCCACCGGTCGGGAAGCAGACCGGACTGTTCCTTCCTGTCGCCTAACCGGGACTGACAGTTACACCGGTAACCAGGGAACCGGGGAGGCGTCATATGACCGCTTGGAAATGCCTCCCTGTTTGGTATCCATCCGGCAGCCTCGTCTGCACGGCACCCATCAGGATAATCGGAGTATATCTTGATACGGGTGAACAGGAGCCAAGCAGAGTGAAGGCCGGGTCATTCCTGCATCATGGCATGATGAAACATATCGGCAAGTGAGGTTTGCATTGGGATAGCCGGGGTCCAGCCCACATCTCTTGTTATCTTCCTGATATCCCCAATCTGGTCAGGGATAAAATCAGGCAGTTCTCCTGCCAGGATACAATTTGCAGGTACTCCTGCTATCTCTTCAACGATTGCAACGATCTCACTGACTGAATATGACCTGCCGGAACCAACATTAAAAATCTCATGCTGCCCGAAATATTCCCGGGGTTTTTGGGCGAGCATCCAGTACGCCCGGACTGCATCCCTGACATCGATATAATCCCGAGACGAATCCGATCCCTGCAGGCAGACCCGATCAGTCAGTCCTCTCTTTCTCTTAACCATCTGGTGCACGATGGAACCACAGACATTGGCAGGAGTCTGTCCCGGTCCGATGAGATTGAACGTTCGCACGATACAGAGGGGAAGTCCTGCCTTTCTGCAGTAGTACACAGATACACTCGTCTGAGCTGCTTTTGTAATTCCATAGATACTGACCGGGGAGACCGGGGCATTTTCAGGTATTGGATCGGTGCCCTGATACCCGTACTCTGCAGCAGAACCAATCGCAACAATGAACGGGGATAGGCCCGATTCTACTGCACTATAAAGAAGGTTTTCAGTATTGCAGACATTACTGCTGAGCAACCCGGAAAGTGTTCCCCTGATGCTCCCGGCAAGATGAAGGATACAATCCGGTCTCACTTCGGACAGGATCTCCTGCATACGGCACCGGTCAGAGAGATCACCGTGTACAGGATGATAGCCGGGATCCGGTACTGTCTCTTTCCTGACGAGGCCGAATATCTCGTGTGATACCGATCCCTGTTCCCGGATATGGGAGAGGAGAGCCTGACCGGAAAACCCGGTGATACCGGTGATAAATATCCTCATTCCTGGTTGGTCCTCTTTTCTTTCATCTCCTCATGCCGGTCTGATGAACAATTCCGGATTCTTTTCACACTGCGAGAGTGCCTCGGCATAATCATCAGGCCGCCCGATATCGAGCCAGTATCCGCCATACGGATAACTCATTACCTTTTTCTGTCCGGCCACCATCGTTCTCATCAGATCGTCAAACCCGAATGGTTCATTTTTCGGTACAAGGGAGAGGATCTTTTTGTTCAGGATGTATATCCCCATGCTCACGTGGTAGGATAATACCGGCTTCTCGGTAAAGGCAGTAACACGGTTGTCGGTGTCATACTCAATAATACCGAAATCGGTCTGTACCTGCCGGGAGTACGATGCAATCGTTGCCATGGGATCATGTTTTTTGTGGTACGAGAAGAGATCACGAAACGGGATATCGGTGAGGATATCCCCGTTAATAACAAGAAAAACATCATCCAGGTCTTTTATCAGGTGCAGAGGCCCGATAGTCCCCAGCGGCGTGGTCTCATGACTGAACCGGATCTGTTGGGAAGAACCATTCCTCCCTTCAACATATGCCCGAATGAGGGCATCTAAGTACCCGGTGGAGATGATGATATCAGAGAATCCTGCATGCTCAAGTTGCCTGATGACAACCTCAAGGATGGGATAATCACCGATGGGCATTAACGGCTTTGGCAGGACCGTTGTGTAGGGCAACAGCCGCTTTCCTTTCCCGCCTGCAAGAATTACTGCCTGCATGAACACCCCAATCAGACCGCGTAGCGATCCGTCTGAAACATGCCCAGGTTCAGACGGACCCAGGCAATGGTCCGGGAAAGACCGGTCGTGAGATCTACTTCCGGTTTCCAGCCAAGAACCTCACCGGCAAGGCTGTTGTCACAAATTAGTGCCATCACTTCACTTGCAGGAGGCCGTATCCGGCACTCTTCAGAGACGACGGTGGCTTGCGGGTTCACGAGGCCGACAATCTTTTCCGTGAGATCCCCG